>CAYXDB010000001.1:0-51548 GCA_964463735.1 uncultured Ruminococcus sp.
GTTATTTGCGTTTGAGCAAATAAGAATAAGGAGTATCTAACGTGAATAAATTTTCTAAACGTGCGGCATGGAAGGCCGCCCCGGAGGATCTGCACACTGCCCCACTGGATGAGACGATCGATGGGACCGATACGACCGATGATGATTTTGACGGGAATGGTGAAATGGCGAAGAAGAATTACATCTTCACTATTTTTGACTTCGTGGAGATGCTCATTATCGCCGCTTGCGCGCTCATTTTCTTATTTACATTTGTGGCGCGTATTTCTACCGTAGAAGGGACTTCTATGTTCCCCACGCTGGAGGACGGAGACCGCCTGGTCGTGTCTGACCTGTTTTACACGCCGCAGGCACGCGATATCGTCGTGTTCCAGGATCTCAGCAGTGGCAAGACCGAGGCTATCATCAAGCGCATTATTGCCACGGGCGGGCAGACCGTGTATCTGGATTACACTGGCAACGAGAAATTGACTATCACGGTATGTGACCCGGGGCAATCCAAGGAAAACGGTACGGTACTGGAAGAAGATTATCGCTATTTTGATCTGCGTTACAGCAATCCGTACAGCAACAGCGTGTACCAGGTCCCGGAGGGGTACGTATTTGTGATGGGAGACAATACGAACAATTCCAACGACAGCCGCGGCAGTTTTGGCTGTGTACGGGAGGAAAAGATCCTGGGGCGCGTGGTATTCCGCCTGAGCGGAGACGATCTGGGTGATCTTTTGCAAAAGATCGGCCCGGTGGCGTGAGGTGGGTGCAACATGCCGTCTGAAGTAATACAATGGTTCCCTGGCCATATGGCCAAAACCAGGCGCCTGATACAGGAGAATCTGAGCCGTGTAGACATCCTGCTGGAAGTGCTGGATGCCCGTATTCCCTACGCTTCCCGCAATCCGGAGATACACCGCATCGCCGGTGAAAAGCCTATGCTGACACTGCTCAACAAGGCTTCCCTTTCCGACCCGGAGCAAAACACCCTCTGGCTCCAAACCATGCGCCAGCGCAACGAGGCGGCGATACTGACCGACTGCACGACGGGAGACGGTATCCGGACGTTGCCGGATGCTATCCGCGCCGTTCTTGCCGACAAGATCGAACGCTATAAAGACAAAGGCATGGAGGGGCGCCACCTGCGTGCCATGATCGTGGGGATACCCAATGTGGGAAAATCCTCCCTGATCAATCGGCTGAGTGGGAACGTCAAGGCAAAAGTGGAAAATCGCCCGGGCGTAACGATGACAAAGCAATGGATCCGCACGGAGATCGGTCTTGATCTGATGGATATGCCCGGTGTCCTATGGCCAAAATTTGATGACCACACCATTGGAGAGGACCTGGCTTTTACCGGCGCGATCAAAGATCAGATCCTGGACACAGAGGAACTGGCCATGCGGCTATGCGCCCGGCTGGTACAGCTCTGCCCTGACAAATTATGTGCACGTTACAAGCTGTCCCCTGCTATGCTGATCGACCGGGACGGCTATGACATATTGACGCTGATCGCACAGCAACGCGGCATGCGCGTATCCGGCGGAGAGGTAGATCTGGAACGTGCCGCCCACATGCTACTGGACGAATTCCGGCGCGGAACGATCGGCCGCATCACGCTGGAACCGACCACGTGGCAACGGTGAAACATCATGCCAACACACGAATTAGAAAGAAAATATGCGGCAGATGGCAAAGTGCTCGTCTGCGGCGTGGATGAAGCGGGGCGAGGGCCTCTTTCTGGGTCGGTGTATGCCGCCGCTGTTATTTTGCCCGATGGTCTGGAGATCCCCGGGCTGAATGACTCAAAAAAACTGACGCCACGAAAGCGCGAGGCGCTTTATGATATCATTTGCCGTGAGGCTATTGCGTATTCGATCGCTTTTGCAACACCGCAGGAGATCGATGCCATGAATATCTTGAATGCGGATATGCTGGCCATGCGCCGTGCCATAGAAGGGCTTTCTCCTTCCCCGGCAGTTGCCCTGATCGATGGCAATATCGCGCGCGATCTTCCGATCCCTGCATATCCTATCATCAAGGGGGATGCGCTCTCCTGCTCGATCGCTGCGGCAAGCATCCTGGCCAAGGTGACCCGCGACCGCATGTGTCTGGAGGATAACCGCCTGTACCCACAATACGGCTTTGCCAAGCACAAGGGGTATGGCACACGTGCCCATATGGAAGCGTTGCGCCAATATGGCCCCTGCCCCTTGCACCGCCGCAGTTTTCTGCGTTCTATATTACAGCAAGAGGAACCACAGGCATGAAGACCGAAAAGCGTTCTCTTGGCGACCGCGGCGAGGAGGCCGCCGCCGCATATCTCAAAAAAGCCCATTATCGCATTCTGGCAAGAAATCTACAGATCGGGCATCATGAGATCGATCTGATCGCCGAGGACCGTGAGCATCTGATCTTTGTAGAAGTCAAGACACGCACATATTCTGAAGCAAACATACAACGCTATGGTGCGCCTTGCGCGGCAGTCAACGCCCGAAAGCGCGCCTATCTGATAGCCGCCGTGCGGTCATATCTGAAGACGCATCCGGCAAAAAAGCACGTCCGTTTTGACGTGATCGAAGTACTCTTTTCCCCCGCCGACGGTACAGAAGCAGGGAAACTGCTGTCTGTACATCATATGCCGGACGCCTTCCGCGCATAAAGGAGCATTATATGAATTTATATGACCTTCATTGCGATACCCCCTATCGCATTTTTCAAGAGAAATTATCCTTTGAAGATGACCGGTTACAGGTCTCGGCCCGCCGCCTTTTTGCCTTTGACCGGGTCATGCAGGTATTTGCCATTTGGTGTGACCACCATCGCACAGACCAGGAGGCCTATGCCGATTTCTGGGACGTGCGCCGCACTTTCTTAGATGCACTGGACCGGAGCCATTTACCGGAGGAGTTCTCTTTTTGCCTGGCAGTAGAGGATGCCCGCCTTTTATGCGGCGATATAGAGCGTCTTGACCTGCTACACGGCGCTGGTGTGCGTTTCCTGACGCTCATGTGGCACGGCTCTACCTTGGTGGGTGGTGCATGCGACACCGAAGATCCCCTGATGCCGTTTGGGCGCCAGGTCGTGCGGCGATGCTTTGCCCTTGGGATCACACCGGACGTTTCCCACGCTTCTCGCCGTGTGATCGAAGAGGTGGCGGAATTATCCGCAGAAGCCGAGCGCCCGTTTGTGGCCACCCATTCTAATTCCTACGCTGTTGTTCCCCATCGGCGCAATTTGACGGATTATCACTTTGATCTGATCAAAAATTCCGGCGGTATCGTGGGAATCAGCATGGCACCGCGCCACCTCTCTTCCTCTGATCGGTGTGGGCTGGCAGATATCATTGCACATATCGATCATTACTTTGCGCTGGGGGGAGAAGATCACATTTGCCTGGGGTGCGATTTTGATGGCATCGATGCCTGCCCCACCGGAATGGAAAGCGTAGACCGGCTCCCGCACCTGGCGAGCGAAATGGCCAGGCTGGGCTACACCGACGTGCAGATCAACAAACTTTTTTATCAAAACGCGCAGAATTATTTTGAAAAGTATGTGCATCTGTAAGGCAAGAAAAAGAGCAGGCCGGGCAAACCGGCCTGCTCTGTGCCTGTGTTACACCTCTTTCGGCTGAAAGGTCGCACACACCGTTTCACTGCTGGAAAGAGCATAACTTGGCCCGATCGACACATTCCCTGCTGTACAGCCATTGTTGCAATCATGATGCACGCAATTTCGTACATCGCAGGTAATGCCCTTGATCTCCTTGCAAGAACACGCTTCTTTTTTCTCGTTTTCCATCCTTCATTCCTCCTATTGGTTAGACTGTACCCCTATTTTACCCAACCGATATATCATTATTCCATCCAACGGAGAAAAACATGCTATATACGATCGCCGATCTGCATTTATCCACCGATGCCGCCACGAATAAGTCCATGGAGGTATTTGGCCCACGGTGGAGCAACTACGTACAGAGACTGCAGACAAACTGGTCTGCGGTAGTCACTGCGGAAGACAGCGTGGTCATCCCTGGGGATATTTCCTGGGCACTAACATTGCCCCAGGCCCGTTCCGATCTGCATTTTCTGGATGCCCTACCTGGGCATAAATATATCGGCAAGGGAAACCACGACTTCTGGTGGTCGACCGCTGCAAAAATGGAACAATTTTTCAAGGCAGAAAACATCCACACCATCTCTTTATTGAACAACAATGCCTGGGACTGTGAAGATTTTATCCTCTGTGGCACGCGTGGCTGGTACCAGGATCCCACCTGTGACAACATGCCGCCCCATACAGACTGTACTAAATTGATCGCGCGGGAGGCTATCCGTCTCCGTATCAGTCTAGAGGCTGGGCAAAAACTGCAAGCCGCAGCCCCCCATAAGGAGATGCTCGTATTCCTGCATTTCCCGCCCCTGTGGAACGACCTGCGCTGCGAAGCGCTGATCTCTCTGTTACAGGAATTTCACATACGCCGTTGCTATTTCGGTCACATTCACGGCAATTATACAGCGCCGCGCTCTTTTGTAGATAACGGCATCCTGTACTCGCTGATAGCGGCGGATCATCTGGCCTTCGCCCCGCGCCCGATCTTGCCGGATTACGAGATATAAACGCGCATAGCCCCCGTCGCCTTTTTGGGCAACGGGGGCTATGCTTTTTGTCACGTTAGATATGCAATTGCATGCTATCATAACTGGTGGCTTTCAGATCTGCTTCATAGAAAGCAGACAGCGCCTGTACCAAGAGCGGGTAATCCTGTGCGGCCATGCACTCCGTAGCAGAATGCATAGCAAGCTGCCCCAGACCGATATCCACAGAGCGTACAGAGACCTGGCTGGAACTGCTTGCCCCCAGGGTGCCGCCGCAGGGCATATCGGCCCGCATGTAAAAATCCTGATACGGCACGCCTGCGTTCTGCAAGATGGCTTTGAATACCGCCGCAGAAAACGCATCTGTTGTATAATGCTGATTTGCGTGATGCTTGATGACTACTCCGCCCCCCAGTTTGACAGGAGCGGCAGTATCTGACTTCTCCGGATGGGCAGGATGGATGGCGTGCGCATTATCGCAGGAGACCATAAAGGTCTGCGGAAGATACGTTTCCTCCTCTTCTCCCAGTGTTGCACCCACGCGCTGGATCGTGCGCTTGAGAAAATCGGAGGCGGCGCCTTGCTTGGTATGGTTTCCGACTTCTTCGTTATCTGCCAAAAAGGCGAACGATACGCCCGATGCGGTATTGGCACGCACAAGCGACTCTAGCGATGCGAAGGCAGAGGTCAGATTATCGATACGCGGAGATAGCAGGAACTCATCCTTTTCTCCGGCAAGATATGGCTCTGCGGCGTTCACAACATACAGATCCTTTTCCAGGATCTCGCCAGCGTGCGTATGCTCCCATTCCATAGTATAGGAATCGCTCATAGAGACCAGCGGTTGCAGGTCGACCTGCGGATTTAATGTGAGCGTGCGATTGGCCTCCCGATTGAAGTGAATGGCCAGGCTGGGAATGACCAGGCGGTGAGAGGAACACACCGTTTCACTGGCTATCTTCCCCGTGCAACGATCATAGGATACGATGCGGCCCGCCAACTGTAAGGGCGTATCCAACCAACTGTAATACAGCCCTCCCCCATATATTTCTACGTTGAGTTTCGCACATCCTCCTACATAGGAGATCGCATCCCCTTTTACCTTCAGGCAGGGGGAATCCACATGCGATGCGACAACACGATAAGCACCCCGGGTAGCGCCGATCACAAAAGCGATCAGCGCACTACCGTCACGGATCACATAATACTTTCCGCCGCGTTGAAGATCCCATGGCGCATCTTCTTCCAGCAGACCAACAAATCCCGCCGCATTCAATTCTTCAGCCGCGCAGGCCACAGCATGATACGCGGTCTTGGAGCGGTCAAGCTGTTGCATCAGTTTTCTGATCAGATCATTCATCGTTTCATTCTCTCCTCTTTCCTTCTACGATCCAGATGCCCTATTGTAGCATATTTTCTCGCAGACGTCAAGTGCCATCGATATGTCTTTGCACCATCTTAAAACGACCTGTACAAATGAGATGCAGCATTTTTGTGCGCCTGTTTCAGCGCTCTTTTAATTTCAACATGATCGTCACGATCTTCCATGCGCCCAGGGTATCCCGGATCTCGTTCCCCTCTACCTCGGGCATACCGGCGATCTCCTCTTCGTTCAAATTAACACGTTTTGCCCATGCCACCGGCCGGTCAAATTCCAGGACCGCCACGGATCCTTCCTCCGATGCATTAAATATTCTGGCCACATAGGCGCCGTCTTCCCTTTCGGCACATTTCAAAATGCTCAGGCGGATATCTTTGCCAGACAACCGGAACCAACTGGCCGGCATGCCGGTCTTATCCTCCTTTTCGACCTCTCCATACGCGCTCAAAACAGGCGTGCCAAGTTTATCCTGCACCGTCAGCAGATCTGCATAAGAGACCGTATCGCAAAGGGGCACTAGTGCAAATTTGTACGTATGCGTGCCCTGCAATTGCCCTCTCGTCTCACCGTTGGTCAGCACCGTCTTTTTGAAGGCTCTCAACAAGGTTACATACAACGTAGCATTGCGATCCGCCGTGCTCCCCACCTCGTGCAATCCTTCTGCCGAAACGAAAGCCAGGCCAGTTCCGTCCGGGTTCCTTTTTCCAGCAATGCCATTCATCGCTTTCTCATACGGATCATATTCGCGCCAATTCTGCGTGCTGTGATCCATGCCTACCCGCCTCTGGCATGCATAAAATGCCTGCCCCGCAAAATAGGTATCCCCTTCCGTATAGGTAGGCACCATAAGACGGAGGCGGTGGTCTTTGGCTCTGTTATCAAAGGTCAGCGTGATCTCGACGCATCTGGCGTTCTCTGTCAGGGCGACGTCAAAGTGTGCCGTGCAGGTCTCGTATGCGCAACTTCTGGTCTGGCTCGTCTGGTTGACTATCATCACCTGTGGAATACGGATATGTTGCGTGATACGGAATACGCATTTAGCGCATCCTGACACGACTTTTTCCACATGGCAATCCCCTCGCCCAGAATAGACGATCCTATCCTCCTGCGCGTCTGCGTGATACCACCCGTCACCGATCTCAGCATTATCGGCCAGCACCAGCTGTTCCTTATAGACCTTTCCTGTTCGTTTGTCGGTCAGTGTGATGGTGCCACCGAGATCGATATCCACCCGGATGAAGTCGTTTTCCATATAGTCCGCGCCGGACTCCATATGCTTCAGATACCGGGATGGCTCGTTTTGCGCCACGATCCTGTATTCGCATTTTCCTCCCGCCGGCATAGACGCAAGGAACGATACGTTATAGACATCCACCGTTTCAGAGATCTGATCTTTTATGCGCCGTAATTGCGCATTTTTGATGGAATCGATCTGATATGGCATCTCGTTCCCCTGATGATCCAGGATCTTAAAACTGTTGATAAACTCAAACCCAAACGGCTTTTGAGAATACTTTTTACCATGATCCCGCCGCATGTGCAGATCGACCGTCACGACCTCCTGCCTTTCATACGGCAGCGTGTTGTATACGGTCAGGATCGCATCTGTTTCCTTTTTGGGTTTATGCAAATACGGGTGTGACATCGTTAACAGATATTCATCCTTCAATACATCTACGATCTCTCTCGTCTGATCAAACCGGTATTCCATGTCTTTATGGACCTGATCGATCGAACAGCCGCAGATGGAGTCATGCGGATGGTTTTGCAACAGATACCGATAGGCAAGATGCAAATAGGTGCGATTCAACGCCCGGTCCTCCATAGAAGCAAAGACCAACATCGGCTCGATCATCTTTTCCAACCAGTTCTGGCAGGCATCATTGGCTTTTTTCAGTGGATAATAACTGGAGAGCGTATTGGTGATCAGAACGGGGGAATCATTTTTGTTCGTTTTGTCAAGTTCGCCCGTTACCACGTCCATCTGGTCACGGTATTTTTCCAGTTTTCTGCCCGCTTCCATCAGGTCCGCATGATGCACGTTTGCCTCAGGCATGATCTCTTCGATCATTTTAACATATTTATCGGTCTCCTCGTGTAAGGGCATGTGGTCCAGCGCATCCATGACGACATAGACGGGGAATTTCGTCGTGGTGGTCAAATATGCCATGTAATCCCGGGTCTTTTCCTGGATCACCTCCAGGCTGTTCATTTCCACCCCGCGCTCTTTTTCCAGTGCAAAAGTGCAATATTCACCATATGCTCCCTTGTTTCCTACGCGGAAATTGAGACATTCGCTACCGTCCGGCGCCCGCCAGATGAAATACGCATCAGAGTCGCCATAATACCCGCGGCACTGCAGTGAATA
Organism: uncultured Ruminococcus sp.; assembly: GCA_964463735.1. Classification (GTDB taxonomy): domain Bacteria; phylum Bacillota; class Clostridia; order Oscillospirales; family CAG-272; genus UBA1740. The sequence goes on from CAYXDB010000001.1 coordinate 8,339, forward strand.
CGGAATATCAAACCCGCGGAATATCTGCGGCATTTGCGCAATGTGCCCAAATATATCACAGATATACCCAAACTTCCACGTCTCTGCGGCGCCCCACTTTTTAGATAGCGCATGCCCCACCATCAAATTCCGGATGAGGCTCTCCCCTGACAGGTTGAATTCATCCGGCATGACGTACCACGGACCGATCTTGATCCTGCCTTCGGCTATGTATTTCTTCAATTTTTCGGCCTTTTCTGGTTCTATTTCGGCATAGTCCTCCAGCACGATGGTCTGCCCGTCCAGGTGAAATACTTGAAATGCAGGGATCTCCTCCATGCCCTTTAGCAGCCCATCCATCACCTTGACCAGTCTGTACCGGAACCCCTGAAAAGTTTGATACCGTTCTCTGTCCCAATGCGTCCCCGAAAAGTAATATATATCTTTGTTCTTTTCCATACTCGTCTCCTTTACGCCCGCCCATCTGACCCGAACAGGCGGATCTTCTGTTTCACTGCTTCACAGATAGCCGCTGTTTTGTCGTTTCTGATCTCCAGATAACTTTTGTTTTCCCGGAGCGCCCAGACATGGCCGCGACCCCGGCGATACAAAGATCGGTAAAAATATTCACTTTGGCTATCCCACGTTGAATGGAGTTCTTAAAATCGTCATCGCTCAGACCGGATCCCCCATGCAAAACCAGGGGTACCGACACTGCCGCGCGGATCTGTGCCAGCCGATCCAGATCCAGTTTCGGTGCGCTCTTATAAGCCCCATGCGCTGTGCCGATCGCCACGGCGCAGGCATCTACGCCCGTTTCCATGATATATTCGTATGCTTCTTGGGGCGAGGTATACGATGCAGTATTATCGTTATCTGCTTCGGCGCCGTCCCCTACATGCCCGATCTCCCCTTCTACCGAAGCGCCAAAGGCATGGGCGATCTTTACGATCTCACGGGTCTCCTGGATATTGATGCTTCTCTCTTTGGCTGACGCGTCAAACATGATGCTGGAAAATCCAAGTTGCAGGGCCTCCATGCATTTTTCAAAAGTGAGCCCATGATCATAATGCACCACGACCGGGGACGGTGGCCCTTTTGGCCGCCGCCAGGATAGAAGGAGCGATCAGTTTCAGCTCGCCATAGGGCAAAAGCACCTCAGCCGTGCCGATGATGATAGGCGACCGGAGTTCTTCCGCCGCGGTGATGGCGCCTTCCAGCATGTCTGTATCGGTCGTGTTAAAAAGCCCTACGGCATACCCGTTGTTCTGCGCATCATGCAAAACATCATTTAGATCTGCTAACATACACGTTTCTCCTATTCTTCAATTTGCGGGATCCTTGTAATGCGGGGGTCGGTAAAGATATCTGTTTCATCGGTGCTGGTGGTGGAAAATTCTGAGACGACTGCGCCCTCTTCTCCGGCGCAGAACCAATGTAACGTGCCCGGATAGATGGTATACTGCATCCCCAGGTGCAGGATAACTTCATGAAATACCGTGACATCGGTTGCCGGCGGGGGAACCTGTATATCCTCCCGCCGTCCATCCCCTTCTACATATAGATAGACCGTGCCATACCGGCAACGGAACGTCTCTTCCTTCCCTTCTTCTCTGCCACCGCCTGCCACGTGCTTGTGCTCCGGGCAGGTCTGGTGGGGAAAGAGCACCATCTCCTTGGCACAGACCTTGTCCGTATTGATATACACGACCAGTTGTAAGCCTGTTTTCTCAAGGTCGTTCAGCCCGAAATCTGCTACCTCGATCTCCTCTTCCGGCCCTATCACGATATGCGCCTTGCGAAAATACTCCCCTGTCTTTTCCCGGGCTTCTTCCTGGACCTCTTTTTTCATACCTCCGCTCTCCTTTCATAAGTTTTTTCTATTGTAATGATCTCTGCAGCCGTTTTCATACCGCTGACCGAATCTTCCGCTGCCAGGTTGCAGGCCGCGGCCGCGGTGGCAAACTCCAGGATCCTTTGATCATCCCACCCGTTATACAGACCGTATAGTGAGGCCGCGGCAAACGCGTCACCGGCTCCTACGCTCCCCTTGATATACCCCTTTGGTAGAGAAAGAGAGGGGACGACCGTAAATCTCCCGGAGACATCCAGGCACGCGCCCCCTTCCTGAAAGTGGATGATCACTTTATCGCGCACGCCATAAGAGAGAAACGTTTCCATCGTGGCCCGGATATGTTCCATATCGATGCGCCCATCCACTTTTCTCGGCGCAAGCCCCGTGACTTTACAGCACTCGATCTCATTCATGATAACGTAATTGCAATAATGCAATGCTGGGACGATGATCGCGGCAAATCTTTCCCCTTCTTCGCTCACCACATCGATCGAGGTCTTGATCCCCTTGTCCTGCACCTTCTTTAATACTCTGGCAAGTTTCGTCCCATATGTGCTATCTTTTTGATCCAATGCGTCTAACAGCATCAGGTAACCTATATGGAAGATCTCGCAATGTAATGATCCTATATCGATATCCTCTTCTCCAAACTGGCTGTTTTCCCCCATGGCCGAAAAGAAGGTGCGTTCCCCGCTTGCTTGTTCGGTCATGACCTGTGTGGTGCCCGTTTTGCCTTTTTTAGAGGCTATGATCCGCGTGGTATCGATGCCATACTGATTCATCTGTTCTATCGCATAGCGGCCATACTCATCCGCGCCCACGCGACCAAGGGCCGTCAGAAACAGGTCGCGATCGATCTTCGCCAGATCGATCAGCGTATTCGGCACGCATCCACCGACCGCGTAGGACGTGTCCAAAGCGCTCGTCAACATACCTTTTTGCGGATATCTTTCTACCACGTTCAATATATCGACCAGTATGTTCCCCGCAACGGCGATGCCCCTGGGGTTGCCCTTGATCAAATGATCGATCGATACACCGAATATATTGGAAAGGGGTGCAAGCAACGTAATGTCCGGATAGCCTTGTCCACTTTCCCATTTGCTGACTGCCTTGCCGGAAATGTGCAGTTTTTCAGCCAGTTCATTTTGCGTGAGGTGCATTTTTTTCTTTGCATATAGATCATTTGTCCAAATTTTTGGTCATCCATACCTTCTTCTCCCCCATGACATCGTAATGGATCACGTGGATAGATCCCTGCAAGAAACCCTTTTCACTTGTATTATATCAATATTTGATCGTTTTGTAAATCCACGCAGGTTTTATTTTTGCACAAAATTTTTTCAGTTTGTCTACTATCAGTAGACTCTTGCGGCGGGATGGTCGGATCGATGTACGTAAAACAGAGAGGGACCACTGCGGTATAGTGGCCCCTGCGACTGTATGAATTCCTAATATTTTCCCCTTTAATAGGCAATATCCAGCAATTGCGATACGGTAACGAACTCATATCCGCGCTCTTTGAGTGCCGGTATGACTTTTTGCAAAGCGGGGATCGTAGTGTTTTCCCCACTGATATAGTCATGAAAAAGTATGATCGCACCACCGCAGACATGCCGCTCGATCTCTGCAAGGATCTCATCGCTGGGGCGATGCGCCCAATCACGCGTATCGATATCCCACAGGATGGCATGCTTCTGGGTCTGTTGCAACACAGACGGAAGCATATCAGTGCACACTCCTTGTGGCGGGCGAAAGATATGGTGTGGCGCATATCCCAGTTCTTCTAAGATCCTGTCATTTTCTTCTATCTCCTTGACCAGTGTTTCCTCTGGGATGCGTTTCATGGTGGCATGCGTAAAGGTATGGTTCCCCACTTCGTGCCCGCCTGCGATCACGCGCCGTGCCACCTCCGGATACCGCTGTACATTCACGCCGATCATGAAAAATGTGGCGATCACTCCTTCACGTGCCAATATTTCCAGGATACGGTCGGTATAGCGCGGGTGAGGGCCATCGTCAAAGGTCAGGGCGATCTGCCTGGTATCGCGCGGGCCACAATGATAAACATGCATGGCCGCGCCATCTGCCAAAATTTTTCCCGGCGAAATGGTGAGCAATACCAGGATCAATGCCAGCGGGAGGGCACGACGCAGGAAACTTTTCATAGCGTATCGCCTGCCTGCGTCACCAACTCATCTAACGTGCCAAAACGATAACCCATGGCGCGCCAGGCCGCGATCAATTCCTTTAGGATCGCCGCGTTCGTTGCTGATGTGGGATGCAGGAGGATGACGGCCCCGTTGTGTGTGTTCTCTACTATCTTCTTCCGGGCGGCGTCTGCGGTCGGCTGTTTATCATTATCCCAATCGGCGTAGGCAAAACTCCAGAAGATCGTCTTATATCCTGCCGCCTGGGCACAGGACAGCATCGTGGCATCATACCTCCCTTCCGGCGGGCGAAAATAAGGTGCCATCATTTTTCCTGTCTTTTCGTGGTACAGTGTCTCCAGCCCTGCCGTCTCTGCGCGAAACACTTCTCCCGTGCAACCGGCCATGTTTTTATGGTGCAATGTGTGGTTACACACCAGGTGTCCTTCTTCCGCCATACGCTCGACAAGCGGCAAGTCATGCTCCAGCAATTGTTTTAGTATAAAGAATGCCGCGGGCACCTGTTCTTCCTGTAAGACATCCAATATCTTTGCCACATTGCCGTTCTCGTACCCTGCGTCAAATGTCAGGTATAAGACCTTTTCTTTGCAATCATCACCATGCTTTTTGTCTATATAATATCCGTCGTATTTTTCAATGACCTGTTGTGCCGTGTCTAAGGTCGGTTGCTTATGCTGGTCATTTCGCTTGACATACCATCCGGCCCCGCCGGTGGCGTATACCGAAAGATCCCCCACCGGGGACAGCAAGGCAAGGCACAACAGGCATAGGATCCATTTTTTCATATCTGTTTCTCCATGATACAGTGTTCCGCACTTAGTATGTGCCTGCGCGCAGAAAAACAAGCTATGAAAAATCCGGAATTTTTGCGTATGGTCGTCTGCTAAATTTTATCACGTCGTTTTTCGCAAAGCAATTGGTGCGCGACCTTCCACGCATCCACCTGTTGCGCTTCTGGTACCCCGCAGAAGACCGTATGGCTGGATGCGCCGACCTCTGCAAACAGCACGAAGATCCCCTTTTCCCGCAGTGCGGTATATATTGCGATGCAGGATCGCGCCAGTGCATGGCGCGCAAAACCCGTGATAGCCAACAGGGATAGTGGCACGGCGTTTTTTTCTATCTGCGCTATCGCTTCTTTTTCCAAAACGGACGCCATCCGATCTTGCGCAAGCACCAAAGCAATCGTTTCTCCCGTTTCTGATACGATCAGGTGTTCCGCTATGGAAAGAAGTGCCCTTGACCCCTCCAGTGCCTCTTTCCACAGAAGCGTGTATGCCCAATAGTGCCCCTTTGTGGTCACAGCGTAATCTGACGCTGGTTCCGGTATGCAGCCCTGTATCAGTGTTCCATACTGTGTGGGCTGAAAGGTATTTCGGATCCAGATAGGGATCATGGCGCGCTCTGCTGGCGATATGGCATCTTCATGCAACACTTGCGCCCCGAGATGCGCCAACTCACGCGCGTCGGTATACCGCATTCGGCTCATGGGCCGGGCCGCCACAATACAGCGTGGATCTGCTGTATAAAACCCGGAAACATCCGTCCAGTTCTCATACAACGTGGCGTGAACAGCACTGGCGAGCAACGCACCGGTCACATCGGAACCGCCACGGCGCAACAGGCCTATGCGCCCCTTCGCAGACCGTCCATAAAAGCCTGGTAATACGGCATTCTGGCGCCCATAAAGGTGCTGTTGCAGTCCCTCTATACTTTGCATTTCATCCGCGCGCCCATTCGGTGTGACAGCAATGCACTTGCCCGCATCCAAAAAAGGATATGCCAGCCATGCGGCCAGGATCCGTGCACAAATGTATTCTCCGCGGCTGACAAAATAGGCGCCGTCTTTTGTGCGGAGAAAGTAGCGCCAGGCGCGGCGCAACCATTTTCCCGGCTCTGCTTTGACCGAAAGCGCACGGCATAGCGCGGCAAACCGTTTCTCTACCGTATAAGGATAGCACCCGCTCTGCACGGCTTCATACAGGACGTCCGTCACCTTATGAGGATATATGGAATTTTTCCCCGGTGCAGATACCACGATATAGCGCCGCGCAGGTGATGCTCGCATGATATCTCTGACACGCAGAAACGCCGCTTCATCCGCAACGGAACTGCCGCCAAACTTCGCCACAATGATCTCTTCCATCCTATTGCCCCCCGCATCAGTATATGCATGCCGCGCTTCTCCGGCATTTCCCTTTTATCAAGGCGCGAATGCGACCAATTACGAAAGCGCCTACAACAGCGAAAACGGCATCACCGTGAAGGTCGTCAGTGTACTCAGAGAAAAAGAAGATGCATCAGCCTCCTGGCTTTCCAGCGGGATCGCCTATTCTCCGGAACTGACCAAGGCCGTTCTGGCGGCCAACAAAAACTCTGCCGTCGTTACCGCACAACTGGCCAACAAGGAGATCGATGTGACCACAGGCAATTCCATTGCTGACGAGAACAGCAGTACCGGCGGATTTGGCGGCATATTCGGCGGTGCCTCTGCATCGACCTACGATGGCATGCTGGAAAAATTGGGCTATACGCAAACACCTGCGTCTATCACTATCTATCCCAACGATACGGCCAGCCGTGAAACAATTATAGCGCATCTTGACTCCTGGAATACCGCAAATGAGAACACGGATAAGGTGGTGGCATATACCGATATGTCCAGCATGGTGACCTCTATGCTCGGAACGATCGTTGATATCGTGACCTATGTGCTCATGGCGTTCTCCATCACTTCTCTTGTGATCTCCTCGATCATGATTGCAATTATTATTTACGCTTCCGTTATTGAGAGAGTTAAAGAGATCGGTGTGCTTCGCTCCATCGGCGCAAGAAAGAAGGATATCAGCCATGTGTTTGAAGCAGAAGCGGTTATTCTCGGTTTTGTATCAGGTGTTATTGCCATTGGAGCTACGTTGATTGCAAACGTTGTGATCAATGCCATCCTTAATGATCTTGTGGGTGTATCTACCATTGCCAGCCTTACGCCGCTGACCGCCATCGGGCTGGTTGCGCTGAGTATGGTCTTGCTCCTGATCGCAAGTCTGATCCCTGCAAAGATCGCAGCTAAGAAAGAACCTGCCGTAGCACTGCGCACCGAATAATTCAACAAAAAAACTCCATCACAGACTTTTGTCCATGATGGAGTTTCCTTGTCCTATGCGATTTGCCTGATCTCTCCGATCCAGAGATAATATGCTATTATTTGATGCCGAACAACAGGCGAAGGGCATCTGCGCAATCAGAGAGTTTCTCGGATGTTTCCGCAGAGCTTTCATAATTATTCAGCACTTCTGCGATAGCATTACGGTCTGCGTCACTCAGCAGATCCCCGATCTCCTGCTGGACTTCCTCACTCTGGGAGGTGGAGACCAGTGTCGTAGTAATGATCTCAGAATCCAAGATAGTATCCAGCATCTCATCTGTCAGGATCGATTTGCCCTCTGTTTCTGTGGTACTAGAAGAAACGTCTGCGATCATCCCCAGCATCGTTTCCACCGCGGCGCTCTCTTTCTCGATGTCGATCCCTTCTGCGTCAACGATGTCAGCCACGGCGCTAAAGTAGGAGTCCATTACTACGCTGGCCGTACTGTTGATCTCCTCCGGCACGCCCATGTCTTCCAGGAATTTCTCATCTACCGTATCACGGACGATCTCAACAGTCTCCCGGTCCAGGGAAGTGACCAGATTCTCGACGGCTTTCTTCAATTCCTCCGTGTCGGTGGTAGAGGAGGATGCAGAAGAAGAGATATCTACGGCTTTTGCCATACGATAGGCGGCCGCCACACTGGAAAAGAGCGATTCATAATCCAGGGTCCCCTGGCTGATCTTTGTCCTGGCTGTCTGAATGGCCTTCGGCGCCATGACAGAAGAGATGGCGTCCATGGAGAGGAAATGCAACATCAACTTCGTAGAAGAATTCCCTAACAAGGTGCTGTTCCCCATCATGTTCAGCAATTGGCCGACCTGCGGCAGGATATCCCACTGCTCTTCCAGATCCAGACCGCTGTCCAATGCCTCGGTCAGTTGCATGGTCTTGGCGATCACAGCAGCAAGGCGCTGGGCTTCCTCGGCACGCTGCGTGTCATTCATCTGACGGAAGATATCGGTATTTTGAATATACAGATCCGAGGAAATGATCTGCAAGGTCTTAAATGTTTTGCTGGAAAGAGCCGGTATGCCCAGCCCATCCATCCAGGTGACCACCGTAGCCGCGCTCACAGACTCCTTGTCTGCGGTCAGGCCGTCATAGGTATCGACCAACGTATTGGATGCGGTGATGGCATTTGCTTCAGAGAGGCCGGTGGCGTTGTCCATCAGCGCAGACTGTATCATAGCCACACGTTCTTCTTTGCTCGCGCTTCGTTGCATATAGCCAAGGACCACAGACGCCAGATTGCTGTGTGCGGTTTTTTGATTCGCCGGCACCTCCATAGTCTTGGCGATCGTGGACATACCGTAGTTGTTGACGGCAGATACCGTAATGGGAGACAGGATATAGCTGCTGGACATCGCATACAAAATGGCCTGTACATTGTCCTCGTCCTGTAGCAGGGCGGTGATGTCTTCTGCACTGCCAGAAGTCATGGCTTCCAGCACGCCACATTGAGACATCGTACCGATCACCTCCACGACGTTCCAGAGATCCGTGATCAACGCGTCCTGGTCAGACTCGGCCAGGGTGTCCAGTATATCGCCAAAGAAAGCGGAGGTGTTATCATCCAGGTCATCCGGCAATTGCAATGTCAAAAACGTTTCGCCGCGGCGCAACGTATCTGCCCCGTTCGTAATGACCTCAGAGAGGACGTGCGACAGGAGGCGGGCATCCGACAGGGACGCAATGGCCGCATCCAAGGCGGCGTTGTCCTCATCTGTCATATTATCCAACTGGATGTCTGACAATTTTGCAATATCGACAACGACACCTATCGTTTCACGCACATCATCGATAAAGGAACTGCTCGTGCCGTCTTTATTCTGGAAGGTCGTGAGTTTGGTGGTCATGCCTTCGGCCAGCGGGTGAAGGATCGTATAACAGGGGTCACTCTTCAGCGACTGAAGCCCGGTCATGATATACGATGGTGAAGTGCTGGACCCAAAGCTCTCGTCCTCATCGAAGATCATATCGTCATCTTCAGAAAAGGTCTCCAACGTAGAGGTGGGGAACAACAGCGCTACGGCCACATCCGTTGCGGGCATGATGCCCATCAGAGGCGTTAAAAGCACACAGGCGCACAGCACGCCCTGCAATGCACCAATGACCGCGCCAATGAGGCGGCTGCCAGACTTGTTGCGGCAGAAAATGGCATTGATGATCACCCCGGGGATCAGGAGCACCAATTTGAGCACGAAGAACAACGCAACGAACAGCACCAGGCTTACCAATGCCTTGGGCGCCTGCAGTATGAAGGAATACAGGGTGGGAGACGCTTCCATCAGCTGGCCGACCGTCGCGTCAGACATCAACGACTGCTCTACCAGTTCCTGCAGGGTCATCCCGCTCTCTTCAATGGGATAATCGAGGCATGTTTCGGCAATGGCGGGCGCCAGTGCCAGAGATAGCAACAGTGCCACGACCACAAAAGCCAGGCGCACGGTAGATTTTTTCCATCCGCGTGCAAGCCCCAATAGTAGCCCCAGTGCCGCAAAAGCTAAAACTATCAACGTAAAATACATAAAAAGCATCACCTTTCTTACCAGTGTATATATTACGCCCTTATCATACCACATCGTGGTAGGAATGTCAACACCTGACAGGGAAATTCCCTGACTTTTCCACCTGTGGCACGGGTACATTTTCGCCACATGATCCTTTTTTAATCAAATTTTAGAAAAAAATCGGAATAAACTATTGCAATTTGCAAAAACATATGATATAATGAGTAAGTCGTGGAGAGATGGCTGAGCTGGTCTAAGGCGCACGACTGGAAATCGTGTAAGCGTTGATAGCGCTTCAAGGGTTCGAATCCCTTTCTCTCCGCCAATACAGCGCCTGGATCATAGGATCCAGGCCTGTTTTTGTATACCAATATGCATCTGCAAGGAGGAACCATGATAGCACAGATCCTGTTGCAAAAAGTTGGATTGCTCTTTTTGATGATGCTCCCCGGTGTTTTGATGACCAAATGCCACCTCTCCACAGAGGGGCTTGGCAAAGGATTGTCTGATCTGGTGCTGTACATTGCACAGCCAGCGCTCATCGTCTATGCGTATATCCGCCCGTTTGATGAGGCGATCTTGAAAAACGCCATCCTCGTCTTCCTTTTATCCATCCTATGCCATTTTCTGTTTACGGGTGTCGTCCTGCTCTCCTTTCGCCGCGCAGAGGCGCAGGCGAAGAAGATGCTGCGATTTGCCACGATATTCTCCAACGCCGCCTTTATGGGGATCCCCCTGATCGTGGCAGTTCTGGATGCTGAAGCGGCGATCTACGCCTCCATCTATAACATCACATTTAACGTATTTTTGTGGTCGCTTGGCGTGCTGATCTGCACGGGTGACCGGCGACAGGCATCTTGGAAAAAGGTGCTCTTTCACCCGGTGACGCTCTCTTCTGTAGTGGGGATCCTGTGTTTTCTACTCCCCATAGATACGACGCAGCCAGCCGTCTCCTTTATCCTGGAGGCGTTGACCATGCTCAAGGATCTGGTCGCCCCCCTGTCGATGATCATCATAGGCCTGCGCCTGGCCAACATGAAATTCTCCGGCCTGTTCCGCGACCGGTACTTGTATGAATTCCTCGCATTGCGGCTCATCCTCCTTCCGTGCCTGGTCTATGCGATCCTCCGTTTGCTCGCGCTCGTTTTCCCGATCAGTCAGACTGTCATGACCGTTACGCTGATCACAGCGGCCACGCCGGCGGCCACGGCCACCTCCATGTTTGCCGAAAAATATGATTGCGATGCAGAATACGCCGGTAAACTGGTGGCGATCTCCACCATTCTATCCGTCGTAACGATGCCACTCATCTCTTTGCTATTGAATCTGTAAAATATGGTGCCAGTAATAGGCAGACCGGGCATGGCTCTTTCCATGCCCGGTCTGCCTATATACATAATGGTATCCTGGGGGCTACCGGGGCGCTCTTACACGACCAGACCGCCATTGACGCCAATGACCTGCCCTGTAATAAATGACGCATCTTCACTCGCCAGGAACGAAACGCACCCGGCGACGTCTTCCGGCATGCCCAAACGGCACAGTGGCGTTTCATCACAGAACGCCTGCCGGATCTCCTGCGTCAAAGACTGGTTCATCTCTGTCTGGATAAAGCCAGGGGCGATGCAATTCACGGTGATGCCGGATGGCCCCACCTCTTTTGCCAATGCGCGCGTGAACCCGATGAGTGCGGCCTTGGTCGTGGAATAATGCACTTCACAAGAGGAGCCGACCTGTCCCCACATAGAAGAGATCTGGATGATGCGGCCGCCCTTTTTGTGTATCATATCCGGCAGGACGGCGCGGGTCGTATAAAATGCCCCGTTGATATTGACGGCCATGAATCTCCCCCACTCCTCATCGGTCAGATCTGTCAGCAAAGAGAAACTGGAGATCGCCGCATTGTTGACGAGCACATCGATCCCTCCATACCGTTCCCGCACCTGCGATACGGCCCCGCGCACATCCCCCGGAGAGGCGATATCGGCCTGGATGCCGAAGGCGCCGGTCTCCTGCTCTATGGCGCGTGCCGCCTCATGAGCGCTGTGGTATAAAAAAGCGACGCTATCCCCCTGTGCGGCAAAGCGCCGTACGATCGATGCACCGATCCCGCGCGAACCGCCTGTGACCAATACTGTTCTCATACTTCCCTCCTGTCATGCGTCTTCATTATAGCAGACTGCACGGCGAAAGTCAAGCCCTGTTAGACTCTCCTGCATCACTTGACTTTCCTGTGGCGCTGTGCTACAATATACACAGCAATGTAGCCAAAATGATGAACAACAGGAGGGCACCGACATGATACTGTTTGTGGAGAAACCGGGTCATTATGCGGAGGCGCAAAGGGCCCAACGTATTTTTTACAAGATGTATATCCCCACATATATCGTCCCCTCGGATGAGATAGAGCGCATCGAATACTATCCTGCAAACGCCATCATCATCGCATGCCCCCAGGCGATCGAGGATCTTGCCGATGTGTGCCACTACATACGGGAGCATCTCCCCCTCATACCGCTGGCCCTGTTTTTCATCCCGCCATGCGGCAATTATTACACGTATACGCGGCTTGCGGATTTTGTATTTGAAAAGAATACTACCAGCATCCGCGTGGTGAAGACCTTGTTTGAAGAACGGGAAAAGCGCACAGGAGCGTACGCCTTTATCCAATACACCGATGCCGTATTCACCGACATCAAAAGAGCCGGCCTGATCTTTCTGTATGGTCTGCCAGAGCGTGTGACACACCGGCAATTTCTGATCGTCCGCTATCTGCTCCTCAAGGCGCCTGCCTGTGTGAGCGCCGAGGAATTGCTGGACATATGTGCCCATCCCTTGCGGAAAAGGCCTACTATCAACACCATCGGCACACAGGTATGCCTGTTGAACCAGATCTCCTGCAAAGCGATCGAGCACTACCATGTCATTGGTAATAAAAGAGGCGTGGGATATTATCTGGCAGATTTTGATCCGGAACGGCAACAGACAAAAAAGCGCTGACAAGACCGTCACATATACAAGCCTATCCGCATAAGATGGTATATCGCATCTTATGCGGATATTTTATGCAAAGAGGTGACGTATATGTTTGAAAACTTCAGTTCTATTGCGATGCATTTCCTTTGTCTGCTCCTTGGGATCGGTGGGGGGCAGAACTTCCCTCCGCCGCTCCCGCATGACCAGGAACAGGCGCTGTTTTTGAAGATGTGTGACGGAGATGCCCAGGCGCGCACGACCCTGATCGAACACAATCTCCGCCTGGTCGCACACATCGTGCGCAAATACTATACCGCCTATCGCTCCCCCGACGATCTGATCTCTATCGGCAGTCTGGGGCTGATCAAGGCGATCGATTCCTTTGACTGCCACAATGGTGCGCGCTTTGCCACCTATGCGGCGAAATGCATCCAAAACGAGATCCTGATGTTCTTCCGCTCACAGAAGAAACTTTCCTGCGAGGTCTCAATCAATGAGACCATCGACGTAGACCGTGACGGGAATCCACTGACCTACATCGACATCATCAGCAGTGAAGACACGATCGCCGATGATCTGGATATGAAACTACATACACAATATGCCCTGCGGCTCATCAAAGAAATATTGGACGCGCGCGAGAGGCGGATCCTGATCATGCGCTATGGTCTGACCGGAGAACTCCCCTTAGCACAACGGGAAGTAGCGCGTATGCTGGGTATATCCCGCTCCTATGTCAGCCGCATCGAAAAGCGGGCGCTGGAAAAATTGCGAGAGAATTTTGAAGCACGGAATTTTTATCCCGAGGGGCATAAAAAAAGCAAAAGCGCCACGGTATAAACCGGGAGATATGATGCAAACTAAGGAATAGCAAGAGCAAATGCGAAAAGAGGTATTTTTATGGTCATGGATAAGATAGCCCTGTTGCTGACGATCATTGGTGCCATCAACTGGGGCAGTATCGGTCTTTTCAGTTTTGACATCGTTGCCTGGATCTGCGGCGGGCAATTGAGCATTGCCGCCAGAGTCATTTATACGATCGTCGCTTTGGCGGGGGTATGGTGCATCTCCCTCCTCTTCCGGCCGGAAGAGGAAGGTGCCGTGACGGGGGCGCAGTGATCCCCTGCCCCGTCAATACACGCCAAAAGGCCCGCAGAGAACTGCGGGCCTTTTGGCGCAAATACTTATTACATGGACACCAGGGCAAAACGAAGAGCGAACAGCACAGCGATCACTGTGACAGGGATATCGGCCTTCTCATATTTGCCGGTGAAGAGGTGCAGGATCACATGTGCGGCACATGCGATCGCGATACCGTTAGAGATAGAGTAGGTCAGCGGCATCATGACCAGGGCGAGGAATGCGGGGACAGCAGACGTGATATCGTCCATATCCACATCGCGGAAGCCCTTTAACATCAGGACGCCTACATAGATCAGTGCGGGCGATGCAGCGCAAGCCGGGATGATCAAAGCCACGGGGGTCAGGAACAGGCAGAGCAGGAAGCAGGCAGAGGTGACAAGAGATGCCAGACCAGTACGCCCGCCAGCGCCAACGCCAGCAGCAGACTCTACGAACGTGGTGCAGGTGGAGGTACCCAGCACAGCACCGGAAACGGTAGCGATAGCGTCGCATGCCATGGACTTGTCCATATCCAGCGGGTCGCCGTTCTCATCGATCAGGCCTGCGGCAGTTGCCGTGCCATACAGGGTGCCAATGGTATCGAACATATCGACCAGGCAGAAGGTGATGACCAGCACGACAGCATTCACGATAGCGTCAAAGCCACCTTCAAAGATGGTGAAGCCCTGGAAAGCACCGAAGATACCGATCTCGCCAAATGCCTTAAAGGAGTCACCGATAGAGGTCATGTTGAAATCCGGAGCGGTCCAGGTGGTCAGATAATACAGAACGGTCACGATACCGATGGAGAGGATCACAGAGACCTTAGACAGTTTCTCAGACTTATTGAACGCAGCCATCATGAACAGGCCAACGAAGCCGAGGATCACAGGGGCGATCGCCTTCCATGCCTCCAGGGCATTCTCCGCACCGCTCACAGCGCTGTGGAAGTCAAAGAACGCTACATACGTGTACTGGTTTGCCGTGACGATGCCAATGTTCTTGAAACCGATGAGAGCGATGAACAGACCGATACCGGCGGGGATCGCTTTTTTCAGGTTCAGGGGCAGTGCCTTAGCCAGATAAGCTCTGGCGCCGGTCAGAGAGAGGATCAGGAACAGAACGCCCTCCAGCAGGATGACACAAAGGCCTTCCCGATACCCTTTTACCGGATCCAGCAGATTCGGCAGGATGAAGGATACAAAGAAGAAGGAGTTCAGACCCATACCGCAGGCCTGCGCATAAGGCAGGTTTGCATACAGGGCATACAGCACCGTACCGATCACAGCGACCAGGATGGAAGCAACATAGCTGGCAAGCCACACCTGATGCATGGGGCCTACGCCGGTATCCATAAAGCCAGTCATCTGGTTCGGGTTCGTTACCACGATATACGCCATGGCAAAGAAGGTGGTGAGACCAGCGATAATCTCGGTCTTTACGTTAGAACCGCGCTCGCTGATTTTGAAAAACTTGTCTAGTCCCATAAGTTTTTCCCTTTCATAAATATTTGTAATGAAGAAGCGGTGCCAGGCACGCCCCAACATAAAAAGCACACCTTTCCGAAAAAAAGCGCACAGAAATATGCAGGTGGCAATGCAACGGGAATGGGAAAGCCATTCCGCCACACGATACCACTTTTCACCACACGACAAGTATAGCACACTTCCTACAAAAATGCAATAGTTTTTCCAAAAAAACGACAGATTATTTTCACACAACCTTCACATATGGCAGGGGGCGTTATGCACTCATATACTGTTTTTGGGGGGCGTGGAAGAATTCCACTTCTTTCCTGATTAAACACCTCCTTCCCTTGGCAACAATAATGGTGTAAAGGAAATATCTGAAAGGATATCATACACATGAACATACGCAGAGGGGATATTTATTATGCCGATCTCAGCCCGGTCGTTGGCAGTGAGCAAGGAGGATTGCGCCCGGTCCTGATCATCCAGAACGATATCGGGAATCGCTACAGCCCGACGGTGATCGCCGCGGCGATCACCAGCCGCCTGAGCAAGGCAAAACTGCCCACGCACATTGACGTATACGCAAGCCGCGTGGGACTTTCCAAAGATTCTGTTATTCTGCTGGAGCAGATCCGCACCCTGGATAAACGCCGCCTGAAGGAAAAGCTGGGGCACTTAGACGAGGAACTGATGACGCTGGTGAACCACGCGATCTCCGTCAGCATAGGGCTGAACCCTTCCCCAGCCGCCAACACGCCGCCGCGCGTTTATGCACGCGTCGATGCCGCCACGACGGAATGACCAACAGTTTTTGCGTATTTGTACCCCCAAAACGGTTGAAAAAACCTTTTGGGGGTTGTATAATAGTGGAAAACATATCTCACGGAGGTGCCCATGCGCTTTTCTACTTCTTTTACCGTGAACTCACATCTGTGCGACCGCAACGGTGTGCTCCGCCCCAGCGCCGCCATGACTCTGCTCCAGGAAACGGCCAATCTGCAACTGAATGCCTACCATTCTTCCTATGATGAGATGCAAGCGGAGGGGCGCGCGTTCTTTTTGAGCAGTATGGCCATCCGTTTCTATGCACCGCTCCACGCCTATGAGACCGTCACGGGAGAGACCTGGGGGGTGGGGGGCAACGGCTATCGCTTCCCCCGCTATCATTGTCTGCGGCAGGAGGAACGCACTCTCTGCGAGGCTGTCAGCATCTGGGCACTGATCGACCTCTCTACCAGGCGGCCTTTGCGCACGGATGCCTATCACCCGCAGTTTACGTATGAAGAGATGCCGCCGTTCGCGGCGCCTGTCCGCCACTCGCTCCCGCGGGAGGGGATGGAGCAAGTCGGCACACATAGGGTAGCCTACCCGGATATCGATCGCAACCAGCACATGAACAACACGGCCTATGCGGACATGCTGTGTTCGTTTATCGACATGCGGGGCAAATGGGCGACTTCCCTCTTCCTCAGTTATCTATCTGAGGCGCCTGCCGGAGAATATCTATCCATTTTCCATTGCTGTACCGAAGACGGCACGCATCTATTCCGTACCGTGCGTGCCGATGGAAAGACCAATATCGAGGCCGCGCTCACGCTCGCTGACCTATCATGATGTCTCCCCCCGGTGCTACGCCATTGGGGGGGCGCTCTTTACTCATACTTCCCCCCTCCCCCTCATATACTGTATCAGAAACGGCAAGAATACAGGAAAAGAGGAAGAGGCATGTTACACAAACCGGAAGGATACCTGATCGGAACACCTGAGAACCACGAATATCTTTCATCACTTACCGGCATAAAGCGCGCCATGGAAAAGCAGATGATCCTGGAATCCACGGCACTTGTATGTGACAGAGATCATACGTTACATTTTGACCTTTTTGGTATACGCGGGCGTATGCCGCGTAGTGAAGTACAGTACAGCCCGCTGGACGAGGAGACCAAGGACATCGCCATATTAACGCGCGTTGGGAAACCGACCTGCTTCAAGATCATTGGATTGCAACGAGAAGCGGACGGCACGCTCTCTGCCATTCTTTCCCGGCGCAGGGCGCAGATGGAATACTACACGAACAGCCTGCAGGATCTGATCCCCGGAGACATACTTCCGGCACGCATCACCCATCTGGAGACTTTTGGTGCCTTTGTGGACATCGGCTGTGGGATGATTGCCTTATTGCCCATCGATGCCATTTCTGTTTCCCGCATCGCACATCCCAAGGACCGGCTCTCAACGGGGGAACGCATCCATGTAGTGATCAAAAGCATGGACGACCGCGGGCGCATCTATGTGTCACAACGCGAACTGCTCGGCACCTGGGAAGAAAATGCCGCGCTGTTCTCTGTGGGGCAGACGGTCGCCGGCATCGTCCGCAGTATCGAAAACTATGGGATCTTTATCGAACTTGCCCCCAATCTGGCCGGCCTCTCTGAGTGGAAAGCCGGCATCACGGTGGGGAGCAGTGCGGCCGTTTACATCAAGAGCATCATTCCGGAAAAGATGAAGGTCAAACTTGTCATCATCGATACCCATGTCCAGTTACCGGAGCGCAGTGCCCCGGAGTACTTTATAGACCTCCACCACACCGAGCACATAGATCACTGGCGCTATTCCCCGCACGGTTGCACCAAAGTCATCGAAACATATTTTGGCCCCGGTACTTTCTGACACATTCTATAAAAACCACCAGCAAAACGCATTGACATTTCCTGCAAGCTATGGTATACTATCGTCGCAAGAAAGCCATCTGCCACAAACCGGCGGGTGGAGATAATAGCCGAACGGAGGATGTATCGATCTATGCGCACCTATACCGCACCAGAGGTCCAGTTCCTGCACTTGCCCACGGTGGATATCGTCATGGCGTCTGACAACAATGAGTTGACGCAGGATGCGTTTTCCGCCCAAATGGACCATAAGTCCCTCAATATCTTTTCCCTGTAAATGCAACACACCGCAGGGGCGGCAACTGCTAAAAACAGTTGCCGCCCCTGCGGTATTCTTCTGTCTCAATAACGCGTGGGGCCACTACGATCCACCGCGGAGGGGACGTGCAGGGCCATGAGGCGCAGGGCGCGACCGGTCGCCTCAAAGTAGACCAGGCACATCCGGTCTTTTTCGTCCGTTCCGAGGAGGCAGTACGCATCCGGCGTTTTCCGTGAGCCACGGAAGTCTTTTACGAGATCGACCGTGGGCGGTTCTTTTTTCCCTACGGGAAATACCGCTATGATCTGCTTCAGCGGGATCGTGAGGACCTGCCGCCTGGCGCGATTGCCATAGATCTCAGAAAAAGATATGCTGTCGGATGTGACGGTATATTCGTGGATGACCTGCACATATTTCCAGGAAAACCATATGACGATCCAGAGCAACAGGGGCAATATCGCTACCAGTTGGACGATCCCGGCGGCATACATCCCCAAAAACCAGAGGACGGAAAAGAGAACATATCCTACGATCAAGCCTATGCGCAGATACAGATATTTCCCTTCTGTCTTCTGATCGACGGCATATTCCGTATAATTAAAATCATTCATACAGGTCCCTCGGTCTTTTAATTGAAAGTAGCGATCTGCGCATCTTCCGGCAACGGATCGACCTTTTCACACTGCACCATATGCAAAATGGGCCCCTCAGAGCCGTAGAGCGCATGATACGCGATCTCCAGGCGCGCGGTCAGATCGACCCAGTCACCGGTCTTCCATGTGCAGGGGGTATCGCCGGTACAGATCAGGCCGTGATAGGTGATGTCATTGGCGCAACAGGTCATCACATGGCGCCCCACGGCAAAAGACTTTTTGTCCAATTCTTTGTTGCGTGCGACCACGCCGGTAAAATGCAGGACTTTACCGCGGTATTTCTCCATATCTTCCGACATGTCACGGTACCACAGCGCATAATCACGATCGGCGATCTGCACGATCGGAGCCTCTACATCGAACGGCAAAGGATCCTCGATCTCATCATACTCGATCGTATGGTCGTTATGTTCGTAGGCGATATTGGCAGAACGGGATAGCCCCCGCACGACTTTGTGCAGGGCCATCTTATCTGCCACGGTATCCTCATAGCGGTTAAAGACGACCATTTCGCAATTTTGCAACTTGTTGGCGACCAGACTGCGCATATTGGCATTATACTGGAGGAAGGTAGTTGCGTCCGCCAGCATGATCTCCTGGTATATATACCAGTTCTCCGGCATGGCCTGGTAAAAATCTTCATTCATCCACATGCCGTTATACTCGACCATGATGCGCTCTGCCTGATATTTGCGTTGCAGGGCGGACAACTTGTCCGCATTCAACTGAGACAGTGTCTCAATATAGGCATAATACACGTTCTTCTGGGGATAGACGGTCAGATCATATTCTTCCATCCCCTCTTCACAGGCGAGGATCAATGTCTTCTCCCCGCTATTGAACCGCTCATCCGCCAGCGTCTCCTGGATCAGCGTTGTTTTGCCCGCTTCCAGGAAACCGGTAAACATATATACGGAAATATCCATGCGTGCTCCTTTACGACAGGCCGAACAGCGCGGCGATCTTTTCCTTGTGCAATCCTGCTCCGATCACGCAGAGCCGGCCGGTCACATCGGCGGCGCCGGTGCGCACGTCCGCTTCACCCGGGACATAGTCGAAATGGATCCAGTGGCCATCTTCCCCGGCCACGATCCCTTTGGCCCGCAGGACCATACCATATTCCGTGCCATCCGCAAAGGCGCGCAATGCGGCGCGGATCTCATCTGCCGTATATTTTTTTGCAGTTTCAACGCCAAAGCTGTCAAAGACTTCATCCGCGTGGTGGTGGTGATGGCCGCCTTCATGATGGTGGCCGTGACAGCATCCTTCGTCATCATCATGGTGATGGTGGTGGCAGCACTCTTCGTCATCGTCGTGATGGTGGTGGCAGCATTCTTCGTCATCATCATGGTGATGGTGGTGGCAGCACTCTTCGTCATCGTCATGGTGGTGGTGATGGCAGCACTCCTCGTCATCATCGTGATGGTGGTGGTGGCAACACTCCTCGTCATCATCGTCGTGATGGTGGTGGTGATGCTCTTCCTGCATCTGATGCAATTCGTCCGCCAATGTATTCTTTTGTTCCACCGCGGCCAAGAGCTGTGCGCCGCTCAAAGCATCCCAGGCGGTCGTTACGATCGTGGCACGGTCATTCAATTCCCGCAGGAGAGATAGGCAAGCGGCGATCTTCTCTTCTCCGATGTTGGTCGTATGGCTGAGAACGATGGTGTGCGCGTGCGCGATCTGATCGCAGAAAAATTCCCCAAAGTTCTTCCGGTACATCTTGCATTTGCCGGCATCGACCACGGTGGTAACGCCGTTCAGGACCACGTCCTCCTGCAACACGCCCTGTACCGCGCGGATCACGTCGCTCAATTTGCCCACGCCGGACGGCTCTATCAGGATGCGATCTGGATGGAATTTTTCCAGCACCTCTGCCAACGAACGGGAAAAGTCCCCGACCAAACTGCAACAAATACACCCGGAATTCATTTCCGTGATCTGGATGCCGGCGTCCTTGAGGAAACCGCCGTCTACACCGATCTCGCCAAATTCGTTTTCGATCAGGACGACCTGCTCACCCGCATAGGCCTCATGGATCAATTTCTTGATCAGCGTAGTCTTTCCGGCGCCCAGGAAGCCGGAGAATATATCGATCTTTGTCATGTGTTCATTCCTCCTGTTACACAAAATTCCATCATATGAGTATAGCACGACCGCAGAAAAAAGTCAATCTTAAACGACCTGGAAAATGTAAAATTTCAAATATTCCGTCTCACTGACGTTCCAGAGGATGGGGTGATCCGGTGACTGTTGCCGTGCCTCGATCTGCCGTAGCGATACGCCGGCATCCCGGGCGGCATCGTGCAACATATGCCGGAAGAGAGTCTCCGTCATGAAATGGGAGCAGGAGCAGGTGGCCAGATACCCGCCGCGGGGCAAGAGGCGCATGGCCCGATAATTGATCTCCTTATATCCGCGGGAGGCGTTCTGCACGGTGTTGCTGCTTTTGGTAAATGCGGGGGGATCCAGAATGATCAGATCATAATACCCCGCCCCGGCCTTTTCCTGCGCGGAGAGATAATCGAAGACGTCTGCGCAGAGGAACTCGATCTGCAATCCGTTGCGCCGCGCATTGGCGCTGGCCAGGCGGATGGCATCTGCGGACACATCTACGGCGGTGACCGAAGCGGCACCGGCCGCGGCGGCATTCAGGGCAAAGGCGCCTGTGTGGGTAAAGCAATCCAACACGCGCTTCCCCGGGCAGAGCCGTGCTACGGCGGCACGGTTATATTTCTGGTCTAAGAAGAAGCCGGTCTTCTGTCCCTGCATGTAATCCACATCATAGAAGATGCCGTTTTCGCATATCTCGATGTGCCCATTGCTGTCAGGGGGCGGTGATGGGAACGGGTAAAAACCGCAGAACTGTGTCATGCCCTCCAGTTCCCGGATCGGCACATCATTGCGCTCATAGATCGCGCGGATCGTCTGCCCCATTTCCCGCAAGACCCGAACCAGTGAAGAAAATATCATCTCCTTACGCAATTCCATGCCGAGCGATAAGGTCTGCGTGACCAAAATATCGCCAAAGCGATCGACGGTCAGTCCGGGCATCTGATCTGCTTCTCCAAATATCAGGCGACAGTTATCAAAGTCTTTGCCCATGACCGTAGCACGATAGGTAACGGCATAGCGGATGCGCCGATCAAAAAACGCCTCGTCAAAGCGGTCGTTCGCATTACGGGACAGGATGCGCACACGGATCTTGGAATGGTCGTTGATAAAGCCGGTCCCCAGGTACGTACCGTTCCCGGTACATACATCGATCAGATCACCGTTTTGATAAGTCCCCTGTACGGCGGTGATCTCTTCTCCAAATACCCACGGATGCCCGGCGCGCAGGCTCTTTTCCGCCTTTTTCGTCACTGTGGCCCGGGGATAATTGCGTTCACTCTTCATTCTTCATGACTCCCTGCTGTTTTTTGAAAATCGAACTGTACCTTATTGTCGCGCAGGCATAGCGCCGCCTGGAACGGGCGGCCCGCCTTGCTCGTGAATCCCTGCAAGACGTCCGTGCGGCCTTGCTGTAGCAATTGCCGGGCATTATACGGGTTTATCACACGGCCGCATATCGTCTGCCCTATGCTAAATTTGCAATTTTTATCTTTATATTGCGAACAGCCATATCCAAAAATGGTGCGCCGCACCTGGCCGCCGCACAAGGGGCATGCCCCCACGGCTTCCCCAAACACGCCGATGTCATCGCTCTCTTCCTGCGGTCCGACACGGGGGGCAAAGACCGCCGCGATCTCTTCCTGCACGAGCGCCAGACTCTCCTGCACGGTCATTTTCCCATGATAGACCTTTTTCAGCGCCTGCCCCAGGGCGGAGGTCTTATATTTATCCATCTGGATATGCAAGCGTACCAGCGATTCGATCAGATAGGCACCGCCCGGCAGGAGCGTATATACATCCTTACGCAGATCGATATAGCCGCTTTGCCGTGCATGATCGATGATACCGGTGCGTGTGGCTTCCGTCCCCAATTCCAACCCCTCAAACACAGCGCGATATTCTTCTGCATCATTCTCGCCGCCCTCGGAGGAAGGAAGATCAGCGGCCGCCTTATCTTCGCGAAAGGGGTTCTTCAAATAATTATTGAGCGTCTCGATGGTATAATGCCGCGGGGGGGATGTCTGCTTTTCGACCGGTTGAAAATCGATATTGACCGGATCTCCCTTTTTCAGCGGCGGAAATAGTTTGTCTTTTACCGCAGCATCCTCATATTTTGTCCACCCTTTTTCAAGGATCATGGTCCCGCGGAGAACGAACTCTTCCCATCGATCTACCGCTATGTGGATCTCAGAGCGCATGCATACACAGGGTTCTGCGCAGAATACCGCCACGAAACGGCGTAACACCGTCCCATATACCAATCTTTCCTTTTCGTTCAATGCTGTTTTATCTGGGAAACGATAGGTGGGCGTCAGAGCGGAATGTGACTCGATCTTGCTGTCATCAAAGATCGTTTTCCCTTCCCGGAAAACGACCGGATATCCCGCGCCGGAAACGACCTGCAATATCTTGCGGATCTTATCCTTTTCGGCCGTAGCCAGATACTCGGAATTGGTACGGGGGTAGGTCAGATAGCCTGCTTCATACAGTTTTTGGACGATCTCCAGACTTTCCTGCATGGACATCTTATACTTTTTCCCCAAGACGTTCTGCAATTTCGTCAAGGAAAACAGTTTCCCTGGAGCGAGCGTATCTTTTTTGCTTTTGACCTCGGTCACTTTGGCCCCCACGGAATTGTAAAAGGCGGCGGCGCGTGGCGCGCGGTGCGCCTCATGAGCCGGGAAACGCAACTTACTATTAAACTCGACCACCGCCCCCTGCGTTTCCGCCCGGCTGGCGATCGTATAGTAGGTCTCCGGTTGAAAATGCTTGATCGCCATATCGCGGTCATAGATCGCCTTTACGATAGGAACGATCACCCGCCCCACACGCAGGAGCGTCCCTGTTTTGAGTGTGGCATAGCGCGTCAGATTGACACCGTACAACCAGTCCATATAGGTACGCGCAAACCCTTCGGCCGCCAGATCGTCGTATTCCGATTCCGGCCGCATATCCTGCAAGGCGGCCCGGACCGTCTGCGGCGTCTGATCCGGCAACCAGAGGCGCAACAGTGGCTTGTCTCCATGCAAGGCATGCGCGATGCACAGGCGCACGATGATCTCTCCTTCCCGGTCGGCATCTCCTGCGTTGATCACGGCTTCCACATCGTCACGATTACAGAGTTGCTCAATGATGCGGAACTGCTTTTGCACCCCGGCATCGACTGTCCCGCTCTTGCCATCGGTACGGCGCAGGGTAAAATCAAAGGTCTCCGGAAAGCAGGGGAGCCCCTCTAAACACCATTTTTCCCCACGGGCTTTATTCTGATAATGCTCAATATCTTCTAATGCGAACAAATGGCCAAATGCCCATGTGACCAGATACTCCGATGTGGAAAGGAACCCGTCTTGCTTTTTGGGATCTCCTATGGCGGCGGCAATATTCCGCGCCAGGCTTGGTTTTTCTGCTATGATGAGACGCACAGTCCCCCTCCTTTCCGGCAGATCACATTTGTTTTGTATAACGTAGCGGGGCATCCCCACGGTGTTGCACCCGTCCGGATAAGCTGGCCAGCCACATCTTTGGCTAAAAGATACACACCGCCTCAACGCAAAAAGCAGACGACACCCGAGAACCGGTAGAATGTCGCCTACTTTTCCGGCCATAGCGAGGTGCCCCGCCTATTTTACGCCAGATAGCACACACCGCGCGGGTGCCGTGCAACTCAATCCGTTTTGAAATGTGTATTTTGCAATTGATCGATCGTAGTGGCATCGGTATGCTGAATGGGGTGCCACTGGGCACGCACAAAAAGCGAGACGATGTTGATCGGGATCCCCACCATAACGAAGATGGGGTATGTAAACGTACAGGCGATCTTTTTCCAGGCAGGGGCCGCGATCTTTTTCCATTCCGTAATGACCGTCAAAAGCCCCAATGCATAGTTGATGCCATAAATGCCCAGGAAATATCCGAAGAATGCCCAGAGGAATTCCAACCCATTATAGGCGCCAGTACACCAGGAGAAGATCATGCTGGCGGCAGAGACCGCCGCAAAGACCGCAAGGATCATGGTAGGTAGCGTGGACATGATCTCATCAAAGCAGGAAAAACTGCTGTCGCGCCGGAATATGCCGCGCAGGATCTTGTACCCGTGCTTGAGCATGGCCTGCATAAATCCCTTGGTCCAGCGGATCCTCTGCCGCCAGGACTGGATGAACTTAGTAGGTTGCTCATCGTAGAAGACGGCATCATGGCAATAGCCGATCTTCACCCCGGAGGAGACCTGATCCATCGTAAATTCCAGATCCTCTGTCAGGCAATGGTATGGCCAACCGCCGGCTTTTTGCAGGATGGCAGAGGAGACCATAAACCCCGTACCCGAGATGTTGCTGCTGGTATGCAGGATCATACGCGCGTTATTCATATGTCTTGCTTCCCGCATGAACATGATGCCGTAACCGGCCGTGATCCAGTTATCCCCGAAGTTCTTGGAATTACGATAACTGGTCACGACCTGGAAACCGTTGCTGAAAACGCGGTTCATCTGTTCCACGTAGTCTGGCGCCAGCAGGTTGTCTGCATCAAAGACGAAGAAGGCGTCATAATAGTCCTGCCCGCACCGATCCCATACACAATGGCACAGCGCATCTAATGCATAGCCCTTCCCGACCTTTTCCTGATCTGCCCTCTCAAAGGTGATGGCCCCCGCGGCTTCTGCCACGGCGCGTGTCTGATCGGTACAATTATCAGCCATGACATACACGTCCAACAGATCAGAGGGGTATGTCTGCCGATGGATGCTGTCGATCAACTGGGCGATCACAGATTCTTCATTCCGGGCACAGATGAGGACGGCGTAGCGCCGCGTCATCTCAGCGGAGAAGCGACGCACCGGGAATAGGATCGATACCAATATATATACGTATTGATACGCAGACAATGCACAAAACAGCAACACGATCACCGTGTTTATCTGCGTGATAGTCGATATATCCAAAGATATGAGCCTCCTTACAGTCTATAACAGGAGAAATAGAGGCGTCCTGCTACGGTAGAAAGTATACCACGTTTTACGCGCCTTGTCAATGGGCAAACCAAAATGTAGTGTAGTGTTACATCTTTGGATCCTTTACCGTATGACGATATTGATGATCTTATTCGGCACGACGATCTCCTTGACGATGCTCTTCCCTTGCAAGAGCGCTGCCAGTTTATCATCGGCGTAGACCGCCTGCAAGGCATCTTCCCGCGTGGCGCCCGCAGGGAGCGTGATCGTACCACGCAGTTTGCCATTGATCTGCACGGCCATTTCTACCGTGGCGTCGATCGTTTTCGCAGGGTCATAGGCAGGCCACGGTGCCAAAGAGCAAAGTCCCTCACCGCCCAGTTTTTCCCACAGTTCTTCGCACAGGTGCGGGGCAAAGGGGCAAAGGATCCGCACGAGCATGCCGTATTCCTCACGCGTGATGCTCTTTTCGTTGTAGATCTGGTTTACCAGGCTCATCAAAGCGGCGATGGCGGTATTGAACTTCATCTCCTCGATATCCGCGTCCACTTTCCGGATCGTCTTGTGGATAGCCGTTTCCAGCGCAGAAGAGGAAGGGGCATCCTGTATCAGGTCGTATATATCCGCAAATCTTTCCAAGAACCGCTGGCACCCTTTCATACTGGTCTCAGACCAGGGAGCCGCCGAGGCATAATCCCCCATGAACAGCACATAGGTACGCAGTACATCGGCGCCGTATGCATCGACCACCACATTGGGATCTACCACATTCCCTTTGGATTTGCTCATCTTTTCGCCGTCCGGCCCAAGGATCAGCCCCTGTGCGGTACGCTTAGCATATGGTTCATCAGTCGGTACTTCTCCTATGTCATACAGGAATTTATACCAAAAGCGGGAGTAGATCATATGGCGGGTAACATGCTCCATGCCGCCATTGTACCAGTCTACCGGCATCCAGTATTTCAATTTCTCCGGATCCGCCAGTCCATTGGCATTGTGCGGATCGATATAGCGCAAGAAGTACCAGGAAGAGCCTGCCCATTGCGGCATCGTATCCGTCTCGCGGCGTGCTTCAGCACCGCATTTAGGGCATTTGCAATGAACGAACGAGTCGATCCGGGCCAACGGGCTTTCCCCGCCCTCCCCGGGTGCGAAGGCTTCCATCGGAGGCAATTTCAGCGGCAATTGATCATACGGCACCGGCACCATGCCGCAGACCGGGCAATGTACGATCGGGATCGGTTCTCCCCAATAGCGCTGGCGATTGAAGGCCCAGTCCTTCATCTTATACTGCACGCCCGGTTCCCCAATGCCCTTTTCCGAAAGGAATGCCAGCATTTTCCGGATCGCTTCTTTTTTCGTCGTGATACCGTTCAGGAAATCAGAATTCATCATGGGGCCATCCCCCGTATAGGCCGCTTGGGCAACATCGCCACCGGCGATCACGGGGATGATCTCGATGCCAAATTTCCGGGCAAAAGCATAGTCGCGTTCGTCATGGGCGGGCACTGCCATGATAGCGCCTGTGCCGTATCCCATCATAACATAATCGGCGATATATATCGGGATCTCTTTGCCGGAGACAGGATTGACCGCACGGATCCCTTCCAGCAGGACGCCTGTCTTCTCCTTTACCAATTGTGTCCGCTCAAACTCTGTTTTCTTGGCGCATTCATCACGGTAGGCACGTACATCGTTCATATTCCGGATCCTGTCCGCCATTTTTTCCACCAAAGGATGCTCCGGGGCGATGACCATGAATGTGACGCCATACAGCGTGTCCGGGCGCGTGGTATAGATGCGCAAAGAGTCTGCACTGTCCGCAATGGAGAAATCGACAAATGCGCCGGTCGATCTGCCGATCCAGTTTTCCTGCTGTAATTTGATATTGGGCAAATAATCTACTTCATCCAGGCCGGCGAGAAGCTTATCGGCATACTGGGTAATGCGCAGATACCATACGTCCTTGGATTTCTGCACGATATCGCTATGGCAGATATCGCATTTCCCGCCTTGCGAATCCTCGTTGGAAAGGACCACACGGCAACTCGGGCAGTAGTTGACGAGCGCAGTATCGCGATAGGCCAGGCCTTTTTCAAACAGCTTCAGAAAAATGTACTGCGTCCATTTGTAGTAATCTTCCTGTGTCGTATCGATCACGCGCGACCAATCAAAGGAAAAGCCCACTTTTTTCAACTGGCTGGTGAATTTTTCAATATTTCTGTCGGTCACGACACGCGGATGGATACCAAACTTGATAGCGGTATTCTCGGTCGGCAACCCGTAGGCATCGAACCCGATAGGAAACAGGACATTGTATCCCTGCATCCTGCGTTTGCGGCTGATGACCTCCAATCCTGCATACGCCTTAATATGGCCGACGTGCATTCCGGCACCGCTGGGATACGGGAACTCGACCAGGCCATAGAACTTCGGCTTATCGCTAAAGTCCTGTGCCGCAAAGGCGTTGGTCTCTTCCCAGCGTTTTTGCCATTTGGGGTCTATTATCTGATGATCGTATTTCATATATCCTTCTCTCCATTCTGTACCAGCGCATCCTGCGCGGCAAATAATTCTTTGAGATCCATGGCGTCTTCCGGGCGTAACAATCGCTCCAGGTCATAATACTCACGTGCGCCTGCCGAAAAAACATGTACGATAACGGGGCCAAAGTCGATCAGGATCCATTCTCCCCCATCGCGCCCCTCGGTATGCGCGGCAGGGACATGGCACTGCTCCATATGATAATTTGCTTCATCCGACAGGGCATGGACATGGGTGGAGGAGCGCCCGGTACATATCACGTAATATTCTGTGATGACGGTCGTATCCTCCACATGATATAGTCGTATATCCAATCCTTTTTTATTATATAGTGTCGCGGCGATCTCTTCTGCCCAGCGTTGCGCTGGGGCGTCAGACAGATCCAGTGGGACACGTGCGGCGTTCATCTCTTGCATAACTCTATCGATCCTTTCCTTTAATTTTGATATCCTCTATTTCTTCATCTGTATACACGTGGTACTCCAGTGCATCAGAAAAATAAATATCTTCATACAAACTATCGTTCTCTTTATACAGGCGATGGGCGGTATCAAACGAAAAAGTTCCCATCTGAGGTAAAACAAAATATCTATGCAATAACTCTATCGTGCCCGCCCGATTGATCACATAATACCAGGGGCCGTTGGCCTGCGGGCATATTGGCTTGCCGGGCAAAGAAAAACAGGACAAAGAGCACGTGGAGCGATGCGCGACCGCATGCGCCATGGTCTGGGCGATATTGCCTTGATAAACAGAGAGGTACATGCCCGCGGCGGGATGGAGCAACAGGTCAAAAAGCAGGGCGGGTGATGCATGCATCACCTGGCAAAAGAGTGCACGCAGAAATATCTTCTGCGCATCTACGCGCCCCAGATCCCCTTCTACATAGTCGCGCCGGAAACGGACGAACTGGGCGGCGGCCGCCCCATCCAGGCGGTGCTCCCCTGCCGGTAGTACGACGGAGGTGCGAGAAGACGGGTCTGTATACTCCAAGGGCCGCGGAAGGCAGACCGTGACACCGCCCAATGCATCGACAAGATCCGAAAAAGTTTGGATCTGTACCGCCACAGCGGCATGAATGGGGATGCCCAACGTGTCTTCCAGAATGTTTACCGTTTCCCGCAGGGCTTCCGCTGGCGTATGGCCGGCGGCACGGCAGGCGGCATAGATATGGTTCAATTTAGGCATCCTGTAAGGATTCTCCCAATACATATCGCGCGGGAGCTGACAGATGACTACGTGGGCATCTTGCGGCACATAGCGCACCAAAAAGACCACGTCGGCATTTTCTGCCGCATCATCCAAGCCGAGCACCAAGGCGGTCATGGCAGGCGTTTCCCCGCCAAGGAACACAGGTAGCGGCTGTACCGCACCGGCTACACGCAGGTGTACCAGGGCGCAGGTGCAGACGAGCGCTAAAGAAAGGACCAGGATCCCTATTCTACATCTTTTCATACAAAAACCACCGCATTTTTTCGTAGTTTTTGCATGTGAAGTATCATGTATGTGTGTTAAGTTTTTCAAGGAGCGCGTTACGCGCATCCACGGTCTCCAGCGAGATCGGATCCCCCTCTTGCAGAAGCAATTGCAATGTCATATCATAAGAGACCAGCAGAATGTGATGCAGGTGTTGTAGATAGCAGTCCGGGGAGGACGCCTGTATGCCATCCCAAAACATCTGCCGCAACTTCACGCAATCCGGAAATGTGCGCGTATCTTCGATGTAATCGGCCAGATACAGCAAGGAGGCAAAGCAGCTCATATCGCGTGCGCCTGTCGTATGCTTCCGGATCGCATCCAGGACATCTGCCGAAACATATCCTCCAAAATCTTTCTGTGCTACATAGGCGCCTGTGCGTGCGTGCAGTAATTTGGGAGATGCCAGGTCTGTCTGCGTCAGCGATGAACCGCTTTCCAACATCAGCGCGATCTGCTGTGCGACTGTACACTCTTTCGTGATGTCGTGCAACAGTGCCGCTACGCGTAAAGCGGGAATACTGTCTGGCAGATAGATCTCGCCGAGCGCCACGATCGCGCGTTCCACCCCCAGGGTATGCCGGAAGCGCTTGGCGCTCATGCGCTCTTGCACCTGCGCACGTAAGGCATCGATGGCCGATGGGGTCAATGCGCTTGATACAGCTTCCATCTCTTGATATATGCCTGCACCTCGGGGGCGAGAAACCCCTCTGTGCTTTTCCCTTCTGCTATCCATCCCCGCAGAATACTGGAGGAGATCGGTAGCGTTTTCATTTGTAATGGATGGCACACCGCCCCGTAGCGCACAGCAAAATTTTGGGCACATGCGGCGGCCTTTTTTTGCATGGCCGCCGTCTCCTCAGCACCGCCTTCACGGAAGCCATAGACGATCTCAGCCAGGGCAAATATCTTTTCGGGGTGATACCAGGTATCCAATGTGACGAACATATCCGAGCCGCACAGCAGGACCAACTGCGTATCGCAAGCAGACAGATGCTCCAGGGTATCGGCAGTATAACTCTTGCCGCCCCGGGAGATCTCTATATCGCTGACGACCACCGGCAGAGTGGCAAACGCCAGGCGGCACATGTCTGACCGTTGCTGTGGCGTGGCATCATCGTGAAGCAGTTTATGCGGCGGCACACAGGCCGGGATGACCATGACCTCATCTAACCGCTCTTGCGCTATGAACGCAGACAGCAGATGCCGATGCCCTTCATGCGGGGGTGAGAAGCTCCCGCCGTAGATCCCCAGCCGTTTCACGGCAAAAGGATCTTGCCCGGTCTATCCTGCGACGGGCGATACAGGACCAGGCGTCTCCCCGTGACAGAGACGACCGCGGCCCCCAACAGCAATGCCAGAGCATCCGCCGCAACACGCGCGTCCACGGGAGAGGTTTCCAGGACGGTCAGCTTGATCAGCTCACGCGCCTCCAATGCGTTCCCGGTCTGCCGGAATATTTCCTCCGACAAACCGGATTTTCCTATCTGGAAGATCGGCTGCATATTGTTGGCCAGGGAGCGTAGCGTAGCACGCTGCTTGCTGGTCAGATGCACGGCATGTGGGATCTCCCTGGCAAAAGAACGGGCAAACGCGCGTACAGCGTGGGAACGGTGGCTCACGCGGTTCTTCTCCTCCAGGGGCACCTCGGCAAATGTTTTGGAAAAGGGCGGGTAATAGAACAACGGGTCATACCCAAATCCCCCGTCCCCTTGATAGGAGCGCAGGATCTCCCCTTCACAACGGCCGGTGACCGTAAAATGCCGCCCATCGGGGAACACGCAGGCGATCGCGCAGGAATAGTGCGCCGTGCGACTCCCGTCCGGTACATCAGACAGTTCCCGCAGGAGCTTTTGATTATTATTTTCGTCATTGCACGGCTCACCGGCATAGCGGGCGGAATAGACGCCGGGGGCGCCCTGCAAGGCATCCACGGACAATCCAGAATCATCTGCGATCCCGATATACCCTATCTGGGCGGGAACGGACGCTTTGATCAACGCATTTTCTTCAAACGTGCTCCCCGTTTCCACGATCTCATCACGGTAACCGATGTCATCCAGCGAAAGGATCTGAACATCGGACATGATCCCGCCTTCCGCACGCAGAAGGGTCAACATTTCCCGGATCTTTTTCTGATTGCGGGATGCAAGTACCAGTTGTATCATGATTCAAACAATGCGGCAACAAAATCGGTAGCGTTGAAAGGACGCATATCATCGATCTGCTCGCCTACTCCTATATATTTTACAGGGATGTTCAATTCCTGCTTGATGGACAGGATGATACCGCCTTTGGCAGTCCCGTCCAATTTCGTCAAGATCAGTCCGGTTATATTCGCCGCATTTTTGAATTCCTTGGCTTGGCTGACGGCGTTTTGCCCTGTGGTGGCATCCAGGACCAGTAATGTCTCCAGAGAAGCCTCGGGCAATTCACGCTGTATCACGCGATAGATCTTGGCCAGTTCGTCCATGAGGTTCTTCTTATTATGCAGGCGCCCTGCCGTATCCACGATCATCACATCTGCGCCACGGCTCTTCACCGCGTGGATGGCATCAAAAACGACGGCCGCAGGATCTGCCCCCTGGCCCTGGCGGATAAGGTCGGCCCCGCTCCGCTCACACCATACGGCCAACTGCTCCGTGGCTGCCGCGCGGAAAGTATCTGCCGCCGCTACCACGACTTTTTTATGCTCATCCCGCAGGTGGTGGGCGATCTTCCCAATAGACGTCGTCTTCCCCACGCCATTGACGCCAATGACCAGTATCACAGACGGCTTGGTGGCAAGGCACAGCGGTTCCCCCTCGCCGATCATATCGATCAGGATGGCGCGCAATGCTTCCCGCACGTCATCTGGCGCCTTGATGCGGCCATCGCGGATGCGTTCACGCAGCAGATCCAATATCTGTTCTGTCGTTTCCACCCCCACATCGGCCCCGATCAGGATCTCTTCCAACTCGTCCAGAAAATCTTCATCGATGCGGACGAATTGCTTGAGCAGATCATCGACCTTTCCAAAAAGGGCGTTTTTCGTTTTCAACAAGCCATTTTTTAATTTATCAAAGAAGCCCATCCGTAAACTCCTTGTTCTTACTTTCTATTTCGTTGACATCCAGCGCGATCACCCGGGAAATACCGCGCTCCGGCATGGTCACGCCATACAGCCTGTCGGCGATCTGCATCGTCCCGCGGCGATGCGTGATCAGAATAAACTGTGTTTCACCGCAGAAACGCCGTATGTATTCACCCAGGCGATACACATTGACTTCGTCCAGCGCGGCCTCTATCTCATCCAGCAGGCAGAACGGCGTAGGATTGACTTTGAGAATGGCGAAGAAAAGTGCGCAAGCCACGAAAGCCTGTTCGCCACCGGAAAGGAGCGATAGATTTTTAATGATCTTGCCGGGAGGCGCCGCCTTGATCTCAATGCCGCAACGGAGGACATCGTCCGGATCCGTCAAGGACAATTCCGCCTGTCCGCCGCCAAACAATTCGCGGAACACCACGCCAAAATTTTTATTGATCTCAGCAAACGCGGAAACGAAACTGGTCTTCATCTCATCCTCCAGTTTCTCCACGATCGCCATCAATTCATCGCGTGAGCGTGTCATATCTGCGACCTGCTCCGACATGGTCTCATAACGGTCCTTTACCTCGTCATACTCTGCGATCGCCGAAGTATTGACAGAGCCAAGGCTCTTGATCTTCTGTTTACATTCGGTCTGCACCTGAACGAAGGCACTATGATTGTCCGCAGTGACCGGCGGATAGTCAAGCTGCCTTGCCTGTTCTGCCGTCAATTCATAGTCATCGTACAGGCGAGAGCTCAACCGGTCGTACTCATCCTGGAGGCGTTCCAACTTATGTGCGTTACGGGAATGGGCTTCGGCCGTCAGATCTTTTTGGTTATACTTATTGCGGATCTGGATCTTCAATTCGCCCAGGCGCCTGTCGTAATCGTCATTATCTGCCTCAACGGCCCCGCGATTCTGGTCGATATCGGCCAGGCGCTGTGCCAGCACTTCTCTTTCCTGCTGGATCCGGGCCATGTCGGCCTTATGCTGTGCCAGAAGCGCCTCCTGCTCTTCTATGCGCGCCTGTTGCTGGACGGTATCTTCCTTCAGTTCTTCGATCCGGCGCACAGCTGTTTCTTTGCGCTGGAGGGAAGCCTGTTTTTCTCCGCGCAGTTCCGTGATGTGGATCTGGACATCGTTGGCCTTTTGCCCCAGTGCCTCGCGCTCATCCAGCAAAGCATTGCGCTCGATCTCGCGCTCTTCCCGCAGGGTGGTAATGGCCTGTATCTGTTCTTCCAGCCCCCGCAACTCTTCTTCTAAGAGCGCCATTTCATTTTGCCCCTGCGCATCGGAATGCAAGAGTGCCTCCCGGTCCGCACGCAACGTGTTGGTCAATTGCAGATTGGCCTCCCACTTTGCATTGGCACTGTCAAGCGCTGCAAATTGCGTTCTGGCCATGGCCAACAGCAAGTCCTTTTGCTGTTCTGCATCGCGGGCGACCTGATGCAGGTCGCGCATCTGTGCATCCAAGGTCGCCACCCGGGCTTCATCCTGCTGTATCTGCGCCGCCACGGCCTCGGCATCCTTTTGCAGTTTTTCGATCTCCGCCGGCCGACTCATGACGCCGCTGTCATGCTTGGCCGAACCGCCCGTAAACGAACCGCCGGCATTGATGACCTGCCCATCCAGGGTAACCATCTTGACACGGTAGTGCAAAGACCTGGCCGCATCCGTTGCGTGATCGAGCGTATCGAAAACGACGGTCCTGGCCAGCAGCCACGCAACGATCTCACCATATGCGGGAGCGAATTGTACCAACTGATCTGCGCGCCCGACATATCCGGCATAGGTAGCGGCGCGGCGCACTTCTTCCGTTTCCCCACTGGCGCGTATAGCACTGACCGGGTAGAAGGTAGCGCGACCGGCGCGATTCTCCTTCAGGAAATTGATCGCCGCTTTGGCGGTCGTTTCCTGATCGACCACGATATTCTGGATGTTGGC
This sequence comes from uncultured Ruminococcus sp., assembly GCA_964463735.1. Taxonomy (GTDB): domain Bacteria; phylum Bacillota; class Clostridia; order Oscillospirales; family CAG-272; genus UBA1740. The sequence goes on from CAYXDB010000001.1 coordinate 43,251, forward strand.
CCCCAGTGCTGTCTCGATCGCGACGGTATGCGCCGGAGCCGTGGTGATCAGGCGGGAAAGAGGGCCATAGATCTTACCGGCACCGGGAATATGCCCCACATGTTGCATGATGAAGCGCACGCTGTTGTTATATCCCTCAAAATGCTCTTCCATCCGCTGCAAGGCGTCTGCCCGTTGCAGGAAGGAGCTCCGCTGTCCCTGCAGGCGAGCCAGCCCATCCATCACGGAGGCACGCGTACCGGTCAGTTCCTCGATCTTTTGCCCTGCCCCCGCGATCTCACTTTCATAGCCGGCGATCTTTTCTTTGAAAGAGGCCGCGCTGTTTTCGCACCGGGCGGCCTCGGCCTTCAGTTTTTCCCCTTCTGCCTCATAGCGTGCGATCTCGGCGGCCAGGCTGTTGGCCTTATCATTCCCGCTTTCTTTGGTGCTCTTCAGGACGTTGAGGCGCACGCGCACATCTACGGCACGTGTTTCCAACGCATTGGATTCCTGCAACTTATTTGCGAGCAGCACTTCCAGCGTCTGCGCCGCCTGCATTTTTTCCTGCTGTTCAGCCAACAAGGCAAGATGTTCATCCCGCAGGCTCTCTACCTGCTCATCCATCCCCAGCAGTTTGCCGTCCTCCCCGCGTTGTTCAGCATCCAGGGCAAGGATCGCGCGTTTATCTTCTTCCATACTGGCGCGGCAGGCGGTAATGGTCTCCTGACGGTGCTGTGTATCATTTTCCAGCAGGTGGAACTCATTCTCCAGGCGATTGAGGTCCTTGGTAGACTCCCGATTCTGCTGCAACAGGTTTTCAGATAACAGGCGGTTCTTCTTCTGTTCTTCGTCCAATCGATCGTTCTGCGCTTCCAGAGAAGCCAGGGACTCGTTCAACGAATTCAGTTCATTTTCTGATAATGCGACGGCATCTTTTGCGGTCGCGATATCGGTGCGTAGTTTCTGTGTATCATACAACCACAGCGAAACATCCGCCTGCTTTTTCTGGTCATACAACTCAAAGTAGCGTTTTGCCTTCTCTGACTCACGCTTCAAGGGGCCGACGCGGCTCTCAAGTTCCCCTAAGATGTCACGCACGCGCAACATATTCTCTTCGGTCGCCTGCAGTTTTCGCTCCGCCTCTTCTTTTTTGAACCGGAATTTGGAGATGCCTGCGGCTTCTTCAAAAAAGTTACGGCGGTCCTCACTCTTTTTGGACAAGATCTCTGCAATGCGCCCCTGACCGATAATGGAATAGCCTTCCCGGCCTACGCCGGTATTCATAAACAACTCATAGATATCTTTCAGGCGGCAGTTTTTGCGGTTGATGAAGTACTCGCTCTCTCCTGCCCTATAATATCTACGGGTAACGACCACTTCGTCATAGGGGAGATTCAGCGCGTGCGCCTTGTCTGTATTATCGAATGTCACAGAAACTTCCGCAAATCCCATAGGGCGCCGGTCATCCGTCCCCCCGAAGATAACGTCTTCCATCTTTGTGCCGCGGATATTGCGGCTGGACAGTTCCCCCAGCACCCAGCGCATGGCATCGGAGATGTTTGATTTCCCGCTCCCGTTGGGGCCCACCACGACGGTCGTCCCGCGTTCGAACGTCAGGACCGTGCGATTGGGGAAAGATTTGAATCCATGTAATTCCAGTGATTTAAGATACACAGTGACACCTCGATCTTATGATTTTTATGCCCTGGCAAAGAGCCTCACGTTTCGCCAAAGAGCCGCAAGGCTTCTTTGGCTGCGTGCATCTCTGCCTCTAATTTAGAATGGCCGATACCGGTCCCCACCGCATTACTATTCAAATAGGCGATGACCGTAAAGCAGGGGGCGTGCGCCGGTCCGTCTTCAGAAACGACGCGATATTCCAATCTTTCGCGACCGTCCTGTTCCACCAGTGTCTGCAGGCGCGATTTATAATCCCCGCGGATGGCAGTGCAATGCACCAGTTCCTCCCGGAACAGATCCTGCACGATCGAAAAAGCCGCCTGTTCTCCCCGGTCGCCTGCATCCAAATAGATCGCGCCCAGCAACGCCTCCAGTGCGTCGGCCAGCAGGCGCTTTTTGGTACGGCCGCCATCCTTTTCCACACCATGTCCTAAACGCAGTTCCGCGCCCAAAGACAGAGACTCTGCCACCCGAGACAATGTGTCTTCACACACCAGGTGCTGGCGGTACAGCGAGAGGGTCCCCTCCGCTTCAGCCGGATATTGCAGATACAGGAGGTGGCTGACGGCCAACTGTAAAACGGCATCCCCGAGGAATTCCAACCGTTCGTTATGCGGCACGCCGGTGCGCGTTTCATGCGCGTAGGAGGAATGCGTCAATGCTTCGTCAAGCAATGCGCCCTGATGAAATGTGTATCGCAGGCGACCTTCCAGATCCATCCTGGACATGCATCCGCACCTCCTCCCGTAACATATGCCTGTTTCCTTCGGTCATTCTGCGCTGTCCGACGGTCATTCTGCCGCCGCACGCGCAATATCCATATTCACGCCTGTCGATATAAAGGTGATCGCCTGCAATACAGCATTTTTGATCGCCCGCGCATCAGAACTGCCATGTGCTTTGATCACCGGCTTGGAGATACCCAACAGCGGGGCGCCGCCATATTCGGACGCGTCAAATTTCTTCTTGAGGCCCTGCAGTTTCCCTTTCATCGCAAGGGCCGCCAATTTGGTGGAAGTGCTGGACATCAAGGTGTCTTTGAGCACCGACATCATGAATTTCCCCATTCCCTCGGTGCACTTTAGCAAAATATTCCCGGTAAAGCCATCCGTCAGGATCACATCACACGGGGCAAACGGCAGTTGTTTTGCCTCGACATTGCCGACAAAATTGATCTGCGCGTTTTGCGACAGCCTTTGATAGGTCTCGATCTGTAATGGCAGCCCCTTATTGAATTCGGTGCCATTGTTCAAAAGGCCGATGCGCGGTTCATGGATCGCATGGCACTTTTCCATATAGAGGGCGCCCATGTACGCAAATTGTTCCAGATTGTCCGGCGTAACGGTCAGATTGGCGCCGGAATCCATCAACAGGACCGGGGTAGCAAACGGCAACACCGTGCCGATCGCCGCGCGCCGTATCCCTTTGATGCGGCGCACGAGCAAGGTCGCGCCCGCGAGCAAGGCACCGGTGTTCCCGGCGCTGACGAACGCATCTCCTTCCCCCTGCTCCAGCATACGCAGTCCTACGCTCATGGACGAGTCGCTTTTATCACGAATGACAGAAAGCGGTTTGTCTTCCATCCCGATGACAGAATCGGCATGGATGATATCGATGCCATCCAGGGACAGCGCATTTTCTTTAGCAGTCTCTTGAATGACGCCGCTGTCGCCGACTACGGCAATGGGCTTGCGATACTCTTTGGCGGCCATGACGGCCCCTTTTAACAATTCCAGCGGGGCGTTATCACCGCTCATAACATCAATGATGATCCGCATAGATACCTCCTGTCCCCTGTGCCTGCACGCCTATATCCTCCAATCTCTCCCGGATCCGATCGATCTCCTGGAGAGAGCGCTCCGCATACACCTGATTTCTGGCGGCCTTACCCCCCTTCACTTTGGAGGGGAGTGGGGATATGATACCAAAATTCGCATTCATGGGTTGAAAATCACCGCCTGCGTATTCGCTGACATAATGTGCCAGGGCGCCGATCTCTGTCGTACTAGGGAAATCCAACTGCGCCGTACCGCGCGCCAGAAGTGCCGCATTAACACCCGCCACATAGCCGGAAGCCGTTGACTCCACATACCCTTCTACCCCGGTGATCTGCCCGGCAAAGAACAGGTGCGGCGCCGTGCGCAAAGCATACGTCGGCTGGAGCAAGCGGGGGGCATGCAGATACGTGTTGCGGTGCATCACACCGTAACGGTAAAATTCCGCCGATGCCAATCCCGGTATCATGCGAAAAACTCTTTTTTGCTCCCCGAATGTCAAATGTGTCTGAAAACCGACCAGGTTATACATCGTGCCAGCCAGATTCTCGCGGCGCAACTGCACCACGGCATAGGCCTCTTTCCCCGTCTGGGGCAGGGGCAATCCGACCGGCTTCATGGGGCCATAGCGCAAGGTATCACGGCCGCGCTGGGCCATGATCTCGACCGGCATGCACCCTTCAAACACTTGCGGAGCTTTCTGCGCGGCAGCATCGAACTCTTTCAATTCTGCCACTTTGGCGCTGATGAGCGCCTCATAAAAGGCGTCATATTCCTCCCGCGTCATGGGACAATTCAGGTAATCGGTCGCCTCACCTTTGCCATAGCGCGACGCAAAAAAAGCGCGGGACATATCGATCGTGGCCGCATCGACGATGGGGGCGGCGGCATCATAAAAATGCAACTGCTGTCCGTTTACCAGGCGACTGATATCCTCTGCCAGTGCATCGCTTGTAAGGGGCCCGGTCGCCACCACCGTGATCCCGGACTGCGGAAGAGCCGTCACTTCCTCCTCATGGACCGTGATGCGAGGATGCGAGCGGATCTTATCGGTCACATAGGCAGAGAACTTTACACGGTCTACCGCCAGTGCCGAACCAGCCGGCACAGCAGAGGCGTAAGCCGCCTCCATGATCAGGGAATCCAGGCGCGCCAGTTCTTCCTTCAGCAATCCGACCGCATTGGTCTTATCGTTGGAGCGCAAAGAATTGGAACACACCAGCTCTGCAAAGCCGGCAGAATGATGCGCCGGGGAAAACTTCTGCGGTTTCATCTCATACAGTTCCACCGCCAGACCAAGGCGCGCGGCCTGCCAGGCCGCCTCACAGCCCGCCAGACCAGCACCGATCACGCGAACGACCGGAAAATTCACACTCATACGTCTTCTTCAACCTCTCCAGAGGGCATATCGACCTCGTCTCTTTTGTAGCCACACTTTTTATCATGGCACAAGAGCAATTGGCGATTTTTGCGGAAATAGAGCATCTTCCCGCATTGGGGGCACTTCTCTACCGTCGGCATATCCCAGGAGGAGAATTGGCACTCCGGATAGCGCTCACAACTATAAAAATTCATGCGCCCACGCCCATGCTTTGCCACGATCCGCGCACCACATGTGGGGCACGGGACACCAATATCCTGCACTTTCTGTTTCGTATACCGGCATGCAGGATAGTTGACGCAGGCATAAAAACTTCCATACCGGCCCGTGCGGAGGACCATATCCCCGCCGCACAATTCACATTTGAAATCTGCCACTTCCAGATCGCTGGCTGTTTTGGCAACGGGTCTTCCCTTTTTATCCACGGCTTTGGTATTGCGGCATGCGGGATAACGCGGGCAGGCCAGGAAGCGCCCAAACCGCCCGTTCTTATACACCATCTTGCTCCCGCACAGTTCACACGTCACATCCGATTCTTCCACCGGAACTTCCACGCTTTCGGGGCTGACGGTATTCATGGCCTTTTCCAAGAACACAGAAAACTCACTGTAAAAGTCGGAGAGCACCTCCGTCACCGTGGTCGTACCGTTTTCAATGGAATCTAATTTCTCTTCCATGGAGGCGGTAAATTCATAATCGACGATATCCGGGAAACTCTCTTTCATCAGACGCGTCGTCACCTCACCCAGCGGGGTCGATACAAGAGATTTACCGTTGCGCTTTACATAACTGCGCGCAATGATCGTGGTAATGATCGGCGTATAGGTGCTGGGGCGCCCAATGCCATTCTCCTCAAGGAACTTGATCAGGGACGCCTCATTGTAATGTGACGGCGGCTCGGTAAAATGCTGCTGCGGGTCGATCGACATCGGTTGCAGCGTTTCTTTCTCGCTCACGTGCGGTAAAGCGCCGTTTACAGCCTGCTCATCTTCGTCACTGTGCGCAGCATCCTCGGCGCCGCACACGGCCGTATACCCCGGGAATTTCAACGTGTATCCCGTAGCGCGGAAGGCATGTTCCCCACACTGCAATTCGATCGTATTGGTCTGCCAGATCGCGGCGGCCATCTGGCTGGCGACAAAGCGCTCCCAGATCAATTTATACAGCTTATACTGATCGGGGGAAAGCATCTTTTTGATCATTTTGGGCAGGATCGCCACATTGGAGGGGCGAATAGCCTCGTGTGCGTCCTGCGCATTGGCTTTTGCACGATACACGCGCGGCGTCACCGGAAGATACTCTTTACCATATTGCTCTTCGACCAGGGCCAGGGCAGACTCCTGCGCCGTGCTGGAAATGCGCAACGAATCGGTACGCATATAGGTGATAAGACCCTGCACCCCGCCAAGATCGGGGCCAAGGTTCACACCTTCGTACAATTCCTGCGCCACCTTCATGATGCGCTGCGACTGGAAGCCGAGCCGCTTAGATGCCTCCTGTTGCATCGTGGAGGTGGTAAAGGGCGGTGCCGGCTGGCGCTTTTTGTCGGCAGAGTGGATCGCCTGTACAAGGAAGGGGTGCTGTTGCAGATCGGCCAAAATACGCTCGGCGTCCTCCCGGGTCTCCAATTTTTCCTTGCCACAATAGTGCGCGGAAAATTCTTCCCCTGTCGGTGTACGGAGCAGGACTTTGATCGTCCAATACTCCTGCGGTACGAAAGAACGGATCTCTTCTTCCCGCTCAACGATGATGCGCGTGGCTACTGACTGTACGCGCCCAGCGGACAGTCCGTTTTTGACATTTTTCCACAAAAAGGGGCTGAGCTTATAGCCCACGATCCGATCCAGAATACGCCGTGCCTGCTGCGAATTGACCAGGGTCTCATCGATGGCACGCGGATGCTTGATCGCATCCTTGACTGCGGTCTTCGTGATCTCATTGAAGGTCACGCGGCACTCCTTTTCATGCGGGATGCCCAATACGTTCGCCAGGTGCCAGGAAATGGCTTCCCCCTCGCGGTCAGGGTCGGTCGCAAGGAATACTTTATTGGCGGCCTTCGCCTCTTTTTTCAGCGTGGCAATGATATCGCCACGCCCGCGGATATTGATATAATGCGGTGCAAAACCGTTTTCGATATCCACCCCCAGGGTGCTTTTGGGCAGGTCGCGGATATGCCCCTTAGAAGCAACTACTTTGTAATTGGAACCCAGGTATCCTTTGATGGTCGCCGCCTTGGAGGGGGACTCTACTATTACTAAATTTGCCATGCTATTTGCCAGTATATCCTTTCTTTATCTATGGGGATCTGTGAAGATCATCGGCGCATATATAATCCGCCGGCACAAGATGTGATAAACTTATTGACCTCAAGAAATGTCAGTGACCCCATGACCTGATCGATCGTCAACTCTTCGGTGCACAGGGCGTCCGGCGCTACCGCGCGGCCTATGGGAAGTTTTTTGTAAACGGCGATGGTCGTAGCATCCAGCCGCGCCATGCGCGCATCCTTTTCTTCCTCGCCTGCGGTCACTGTGGCAGGTGCGGTGCTATTATCCGGCAGGGTACTTGCGTCGGTGGTAGCATCTGTCACTATCTCTGCCTCTGCCGGTACAGGAGGAACCGGGGCTCCCCGCCTTGCCTGCGCCCTGCGTTTGCCCGATGCCGCGGCATCCGACTGTTCGGCATACGTATAGGAAGTGGCACGCTGATGCGCGGGGCCGTTCCCCGTGGCGACGCGATACGTTTCCATCACGCGATCGGCAGTCATGATCTTTTTTTGCAACAGAGAAAATATATTCAGACGTCCACCATACAAAAATTCATAGCGACGTATGATGTCGTCTGCGCAACTGACCGGGATGGCACCGTGCTTCAAAAGATAATTGGGCGCCTCGCTGTTGGTTTCATCCGCATTGCCCGGCAGAGCATATACATCTCTCCCCTGTTCTACGGCCTTCTTTGCGGTGATCAGGGCGCCGCTACGCTCATTCCCTTCTATGATCAGAACGCCTTTCGATATAGCGCTGATCAGGCGATTGCGATAAGGGAAATTGGACCTGTCCGGCGGCGTGCCCGGTGGATACTCGGTCACGACAGCACCGTTACGCAGGATCTGCCGCATCAGATACGTGTGCTCCCGCGGGTAGATGATGTCAATACCACTGCCCAAGAACGCAAGGGTCCTCCCTCCGGCCGCCAATGCAGATGCGGCCGCCAATCCATCTACCCCCAGCGCCATGCCGGTCACCACGATCGCGCCCGCGCGGGCCAGATCATAGGAGATCTCATGCGTCATGCGCTTACCATAGTCGCTCATACGCCTGGTGCCTACCACAGAAATGAACAGATCGCCTGCGTAAAAATCCGGCAAACGACCTTTATAATACAGCACCAGCGGCGGGTCGGACAGTTCACGCAGGTTCGCGGGGAAAGCGGGAGAGGAATAGGTCAGCAAGCAGACGTCGGCAAGCATACAGTAGTCCA
>CAYXDB010000002.1:0-37286 GCA_964463735.1 uncultured Ruminococcus sp.
CTACCTCCCGGAGGGAGGCCTGGGAACGCGACTCCTTTCGCGCCCGGAGGGAGGCCACGGGGCCTGTCCCTACGGTTGGGAAGCTGGGGCGGCCTGGGTTTTCGGTCGTTTTATTTCAATTCTACCACCGTGACGCCGAGGTCGCCTTCCCCATACGCGCCATTACGATAGGAACGTACCCGGGGATCGTGGTGCAGGTCATTTTGCAATGCGGTGCGCAGGGCGCCGGTGCCTTTACCGTGGATGATGCGCACGCTTTGCATCCCGGAAAGCAGGGCTTCATCCAGATACTTATCCACCAGGATCCATGCATCCTCCCCGATCATGCCGCGCACATCCAATTCCGCCTTAAAATCGTGGGAGACGTCTGTTTTCCCGCGTTCCTTCCCTTTGGTGGTCGCTTTGCCGCTGTGGGGCTCCTTTTTTCCCTTTTCGACCAGGCGTATCTGTTCTAACGGGATCTTGGCGGACAGGATACCAGCGCGTACCCGCACGATGTTATTTTTATCCGGCAAGCTTTCCACGGTGGCATTCTGCCCGAGCCCGACCAAATAGACCTCATCCCCCAGGCGCAAGGGGCGGGGCAACGTATACGGCTCATCCGATGCGAAAGCAGATGGTTTAGCATACACGTCCTGCGCCGCTTCCGACAGGTGGGCACGGATATCCCGCTTCCCACTGGAAAGATCCGCGGCGAAAGAAGGCCCTTGTTGCTTTTTACGGATATCCTCCAACTGTTTTAACACATAGTCGCTGGTGGCGCGGGCGCTTTCCAGTGTCTGCCGCGCTTTTTCCCGCATTTTATCAGACTCTTTTTCGGCTTCTGCCAATTGCTTCTGCATGCGGGATTCGGCCTTTTCCTTAAATGCCGCATATTCTGTACGCAGGCGGGCCGCCTCATTCCGTTCTCGCTCCATTTCTATACGGCTTTGCTCCAGTTTTTCTATGACGTTTTCAAAGCGGCGGCTATTGCCGGAGACGAGCCCTTCTGCCACTGCGATGATGTCATCGCGCAGGCCCAATTTGGAGGATATGGCGAAGGCATTTGACTTCCCCGGGGTGCCAACGATCAGGCGATAGGTGGGGCGCAACGTCTCAACATCAAATTCACAAGACGCGTTCTGTACGCCGTCGCACTCAAGCGCGTAGGCCTTTAATTCGGCATAATGCGTGGTCGCCGCGGTGAGGGCCCCTTTGCTCTTCGTCCATTCCAGGATGGCATTGGCCAGCGCTGCCCCTTCTACGGGGTCGGTGCCCGCGCCCAATTCATCAAACAAGATCAGGGATCCCGGCGTTACTCTATCCAGCAGAGAGATGATATTGACCATGTGGGAAGAAAAGGTAGAGAGCGACTGCTCTATGCTCTGCTCATCCCCTATATCCACCAGGATCTCCTGAAATATCCCTATCTCGGAGAGTTCCGATGCGGGGATCTGCAAGCCGGCCTGCACCATCAAGGCAAACAGCCCCAATGTTTTGAGCGTGACGGTTTTGCCGCCGGTATTGGGCCCGGTTATGACCAGTGTGCGGCAGGACTGCCCCAGCGCCACATCGATCGGGACGACCCGCTCCGGGTCCAGGAGGGGGTGCCGTGCGCGGCGTAGCGCTATCACGGGCTCTTTACGCAGCTGGGGCGCTTCTGCATGCATGCTTTCAGCAAGAGAGGCGCAGGAGAATATAAAGGCCAGCTCGGTGATCTGCAGATAATCTGTGGTGATGGTGCCGGAATGGTCTACGCAAAGGGCCGACAACTCGGCCAGGATACGCGCGATCTCCTGCTGTTCTTTATTCTCCAGCATGCGCAATTCGTTATTGGCATCGACGACGGCCATCGGCTCAATGAATAGTGTGGCGCCGGAAGAGGAGGTATCGTGCACCAGACCTTTCACCTCGTTCCGATATTCGACCTTGACCGGCACGACATAGCGGCCATCGCGGGTCGTTACGATATTCTCCTGCAGATAGCGCGATAAGGCGCCGCTTGCATATTTCTGCAAGATCTCTTTGATGCGATTGTTGGCGGCACGCATCTTCCGGCGGATATCTGCCAGCGCGGGGCTGGCTTCGTCCGCGATGGTATCCTCGGACACGATCGCCCCTGTGATGCGCCTCTCCAATGTGCGGTCGGACAGCAACCGCCCAAAGATCTCCTGCAACGAATTATCCGACGCTTCACTGCTGTTTTGATAATCCAGCAAGGCGCGGGCTGTTTGCAGCACGGTGGCGATATTCAACAGTTCACGCGGGGAAAGGGATGCGCCCTTCTCTGCCCGTTCTACCGCCCCCAGGATATCCTGCACGCCGGAAAAGGGCGGGTACCCTTTTTGCGCCAGCAGGCGCCGGGCATCCGCCGTATGCTTTTGGCGGCGCACCACTTCCTCATAATCATTGCTGGGGAGCAGTGACAGGGCGCGGGCCTTTGCCCCTTCTGTCAGTGCGCGCTCGGCCAAGGCCTGTACGATCTTATCATATTCTAAGGCGGTCAATGTTTTTTGCGTATATAGCATGATATTCTCCTAAGACTCCTGCGCTATCTCCCTGTAAAAATCCAGGGATCTGAAATTACGCTCCAGGTGATGGATGAGATATTGCTCAGACAGGACCGCAAAGCACCCCAGATCTGCGGGTGCGGCACGGAAGGCAAATACCCGTTCGGCGGCGCAGGAGAGCACGTACAGCAAAATGGCATGCGCACCAGCCGATACGGGGCACAGGATATGCGCGTGCCCTTCCTCATACGGATCGGGGGCGCCTGTTTCCTGGCATTCTTTACATAGCAAGGTGCCTTCCATAATGTCCAGGACGAAGGCACCTTCTTTTTTCCCACAAACGGAGCACCCTTCTGCCTGCGGCATAAATCCCAGCAAGGCCGCCGCACGCATTTCAAACACCGCCTTGATCAGCGCAAGCGCATAATTCCCCTGCGTGATGGCGTATAAAGAATTCAGGACCAGGCGCAACAATTCCGGTTCGGGCGCGTTGACTTCCACCACGTCATCGGCCACGTCGCACAAATAGGCGGCCAGCGCCATGCGCCCCAGGTCATTGCGCAGGGCGAAAAAACTTTCCGTTAAGACGACTTCTTTGACCCAATATCGCTCCCCGCGCTGATACAAGATGAAATTGCCATAGCAGAACATTTCTGTTGCGGCCAGATACCGGCTCTTGAGTGCCCTGCTCCCTTTCGCATATACGGTCATCTTGCCATTTTCCGCTGTAAAAAGCGTGATGAGGCGATCTGTTTCTGATAGATCCACCCGCCGGATCACCAATCCGTTCACTTCTACCAGCATGGCATCATTCTTCCCGATAGCCGAAATTGTGCAAGGTGGACAGGTTATCCCGCCAGTTCTCCTTTACCCTGACCCAAAGATCGAGATAGACCTTCGTACCAAAGAATTTCTCCAGGTCCTGGCGCGCATAAGTACCGATCGAGCGCAGTTTTTCTCCGTGGTGCCCGACGATGATGCCCTTGTGTGTCTGTTTTTCACAATAGATCTCGGCGCGGATGGACAACAGTTTTCCTTCTTCTTTGAATTCTTCAATGACTACGGCCGTGCCATGCGGGATCTCTTCATCCAGGGTGCGCAGCAACTTCTCCCGTATGATCTCGGCCACGATCTGCCGCTCCGGCTGGTCGGTTATCTCATCTGCCGCAAAATACCACGGGCTTTCACCCAAATAGCGGCGGCATTCTTCTAACACTGTATCGACCGATCGACCATGCTTGGCACTGATCGGGACGACCGCATCAAAGTCATAGGCTTCTGCATAGGCGGCGATCGTCTTGGCGACATTGGCGGCGCTGACGGCGTCTATCTTATTGATGACGAGGATCGCGGGCAATTTTTGCGCCCGGAAAGCGTCTATCAACCGGCTTTCAATATCCCCCACGGCCTCCCGCGCTTCCACGACCAGGATGGCCGCATCCACCTCACCGATCGTATTCGACGTCGTTTTGACCATGTAGTCGCCCAGGCGGGTACGCGGCTGATGCATGCCGGGCGTATCCAGAAATACGAACTGCTCTTCCCCTACCGTATGGATCCCCGTGATACGGTTACGCGTCGTCTGCGGTTTGCGCGATACGATGGCTATCTTTTCTCCCAATATTGCGTTCAGCAAAGTCGACTTACCGACATTAGGACGTCCTACGATGGCAATAAAGGCACTTTTTTTCATTGTCCGTTCCCCTGTTCTTGCATTTTCTTTTCTATCTTTTCCATGATGCAACGCTGCCGGGCGCACATCGTTTCTTCGTCTTCTGCCGAACGCTCATGATCATACCCCAGCAAGTGCAGCACGGAATGCACCGTCAAAAAAGCGATCTCACGCAATGTACTATGCCCCAGTTCTTTCGCCTGCGCGGCGGCGCGATCCACATTCAGCACCATGTCTCCCAGCGGGATGCATTCTTCCTCCAGCGGGTCCTCTTCATCCAACTCAAACAAGGGGAAAGAAAGAACATCCGTCTCGCTGTCTTTATGGCGGTAAGAAGCATTCAGGGTGCGGATATAGGGCCCATCGCACAAGGTGACAGACAACTCTGCCGGATGGGCAAAGGATTCTTCCTGCAGTGTTATCTCGGCTGCCCACTGTATGACCTGCTCGGTCTGCGCCGGCACGGGCATATCTTCCGGCTCTGTACTATAATAGATCTGCACATAGGAGCTCATCCCCTCACGGGCCTCACGATCGACTTTCATGACTTGTCCTTTTCTGCACGCGGTGCACGGCATATCTTTCCTGCGAGGCACGTACAGCTTCCCTTTCATATTTATCATAAGCAAGAATGATCTTCTGTACCAAGCGGTGGCGCACCACATCGCGCTCGGTAAATGTGTGGATACAGATATCGTCTATCCCCTTCAGTATTTTGACGGCGACGGCCAGGCCGCTCTTTTTACCGTAGGGCAGATCGGTCTGTGTGGGGTCCCCCGTGACGATCACCCGCGAACCGTTCCCCAATCGGGTCAAGAACATCTTCATCTGTTCCGGCGTGGTATTCTGCGCTTCGTCCAGGATGATGAAGGAATTTTCCAATGTGCGCCCACGCATATAGGCCAGGGGGGCGATCTCAATGGCATTCTTTTCGACCAGCCGGGTGTAATTGTCCGGCCCCAGCATTTCAAAGAGTGCATCGTTCAGCGGACGCAGATACGGATCGATCTTGTTTTGCAGATCCCCCGGTAAGAATCCCAGTTTTTCGCCCGCTTCCACCGCGGGGCGGGTCAGGATGATGCGTTCCACTTGCTTTTGCCGTAACGCATCCACCGCCATCGCAACCGCCAGGAAAGTCTTCCCCGTTCCGGCGGGGCCTATCCCGAAGATCACGGTATTCCGGCGGATCGCCTGCACATATTGGCGCTGTCCTACCGTCCGTGGCTTGATCGGCTTCCCACGCATGGTGATGCATACCACATCATCGCTATCCCATTCGGCCAATATGGCGTCCTCTCCTTCTACCACAAGAGAGAGGATATATTCTACGCTCTGATCGGTCAGCCCGCCATTGCTCCGCACCATGCGCATGAGATATTCCAGGACGCGGACAGCTTTCTTTGCCGCGTCTTCGCTATCGGCCGACACGGCAAGTGCGTCCCCGCCTGTGGGATGCTGTGTGTTGCGGATATGGACGCCCAAGCGTGCTTCTATCTGCTTTACATATTTGTCACAAGTACCAAAGAGCGCCGCCGTCATCTCCTCAGACTCTACTGCGACTGTTTTCTCTATCATTCGCCCCTCCACCAGACGGTATCCACCCGTTGTTCCTGCGCGATATCTACGATGCAGGTAACGTGGCATGTCATGATGTATGCCGTATCGGTAAAATACCCTTCCGTACATTTTGAGAGCAATTCTGCATCCTGCAACCCGACCGCTAACTCCTGCTGCATCAGGCGCGTGGCGAGGAAGACCATTTCCTTTTCCCCCTGCTTTTCTTCTGTTTCCGTGCGCACGACGGTATAGCCGCGCACCGTATAAAAAGGCAGGCGTATCTGCCCCAGCAGATACCATTGCTCTTTCTCATATATTATAGCACACTCTGTAGGCAAATTTCCAGTTTTATCATAAATAATCCGATCTTTTCCCCATAAATTCACGCGGTAATGGACATTTTTTTCTTCCTGCACTACTTCACATGCGATCTGGCGGGGCACGGTGACGGTAAAAGTGCGTTCTACCCGCCCGTAGACCTGCCCTTCGGCGTGTATCAGTTCTCCCCCCTCTTGCCCTTCTGTCACGCCGCTGACCAGCAACTGCCCGGCGCACACCGTCTGCCCCGCCCGTACTGCTGTCTCGCCGCGCAACACGGATAGCGAATCGATCACGGCATCCTCCCGGGCGATCAGATTGGTACAACTTCGTTCTTCTTCTCCTATCCCCTCCGGGCCTACATCCTCCAGCACCTCCACATAGGCGACATTGCCTTGGCAGTACAGGCCGACCCATGCGAGCCCCGGCGTGTTCTGCTGGAGGCGCACGGCGATCTGCCGCCATTCGCTGTGCTGTATATATTGCCCGATCGACAGGCCGGCACTGTCAAGCGATGCTAGGATCACTTCATCCGGGACGCGCTCATTCCCGGATATGCGAATGTCCCACACAAAATGTGAGGAGACGATGACCATGCACAGCGCGACCAGCGCACCGATGAGGAGTCCTACGCGTGCGCGGCAGTCCCACAACAGACCAAGCGACCCCTGTAGCGCCATTTGCACAGGAAACGCGCCTTGCGCGAGCGCCGATCGTACCGCTTTTCTATACCACGGTGGAACAGAGACGGAAAACGTCTCCCCGTGACATTTTGTGCCGATCACCGGGATGGCATGGCTTGCCAGGAGGTTGAGGAGGGCGACCGTTCTATCCTTCGTGCAGGAGAAGGTGCAATAGCCCACCAAATGCCAAAAAGTATTCTTCACGCCCCCACCTCACCGGAAAGAGAGATCTTCTGCACCACACCGCGCAACCGCATCTGCCCGGCGGTATACGAACAGCAGAGCAATGCATCCCCTTCTATCGTTACCGTTTTTCCATCCGAAAGCAAAAAGACCATACAGCAGGTGCTGTATTCACGGATCGCGGCAATACGTGCGATCGTCAGTTCCGCTTCCTTTCTCCGGCAAGAAAGGGCAATATCCGGTGACGCCCCCATGGCTACCGGGGTCATGTCGGCCATACGGCCAAAAAACCTTCCGCGCGCTTTTTTCATATACACCTCCGCCAATGCATATTTTTATATGATACTATATGAACGGAGGGGAGATAACATGCCCGCGACGCGCCTGAAAAAGATCGCCCGATACTTCCCGCTCGTCCTGCTCCCCGGGTGCATGCTGGTATTGCTACGGTTCCCCGCGGAGACCGTGCAAAGCGTGATGCAGGGGCTGCTGCTCTGTTACCGCAGTATCATTCCGTCTCTTTTTCCCTTTATGATCTTAAGCGACCTGTGGATCCGCAGTCTGTCGCCCGGCAAGCTATCGCGCCCCGGAAAAGAGCGAAAGATCCTCGGCGTGCGCCCCCTTGTCCTGCTACCGTTTCTGATCGGCGCGTGCGCCGGATTCCCGCTCGGCATAAAATGCCTCTGTGACCTATATGACGAAAAGAAGATCACCTATCAAGAGGCGGTCTATGCCAGTTGCTTCTGCAACAATACCGGTCCCGCCTTCATCGTCATCGGGGTCGGACACATGCTGGGGGATGCCGCCTGGGGATGGAAACTGTACGGCATACAGATCGGGGCCTCCATATTGTGTGCCCTCCTGTTCCGCACGCCCCTGGTAGCAAAATGCGCTCTCCCGCCCCCCACCAGCGCACGCTCGACCGCGGCGCCACAAAGGATGGGGGCCGGCGGCGCCGTACAGCGTGCCGCGCTGGGGACACTGTATGTATGCGGATATGTGACCATATTCTCGGTGTTGACTGGCATGCTAAAAAGTCTTCTTCCGGAATATCTGCTTTGGTTTATATTCCCGTTTCTTGAAATCAGTGGTGCCGCATCCATGGCCGCGGCGATCTACGCCACGCATCCCAAAACTGGCATTTTGCTCTTGAGTACCGCGATCAATTTCGCCGGTGTTTCGGTACATTTGCAATCGGGCACCTATCTGCACCATGCCAAACTACCGACCTCCTATCATACTGCGGCAAAACTGTTGCAGGCAGTGATCGCCGATCTTATCACGCTGATATTGCTACATATCAGCCCCTGAATCCTACGTCTGCACCCTCTATGCAAGCAAAAAGACCGCACTCATGATGAGTGCGGTCTTTTGCTATATGGTCTTGCCTTATTTTGCGAGATTCTTCTTCAAGTTGGCCAACTGATCACGCAGTTCGTGCGGCAACTTATCGCCGAACTTCTTATAATGCTCTTCGATCTCATCGGCTTCCTTGAGCCAGGTGTCACGATCCACGGTCAGGATGCCCTTCAACGTATCCATGTCCATATCCAGATCGGTGAGGTCGATATCCTCCGGCTTCGGTACATAGCCGATCGCCGTCTCGGTCGCGTCAGCCTTGCCTTCGCAACTATCGATGATCCAGTTCAGGACGCGCATATTGTCGCCAAAGCCCGGCCAGATGAAGTTCCCTTCATCATCGGTGCGGAACCAGTTGACATTAAAGATCTTGGGGGCCTTGTCGCCCAGGCGCTTGCCCATATCCAGCCAGTGCTGGAAATAGTCACCCATATTGTAGCCGCAGAACGGGAGCATTGCCATCGGGTCGCGACGCACGACGCCCACAGCACCTGCTGCGGCAGCCGTGGTCTCAGAGGCCATAGCAGAACCGATGAACACACCGTTCTCCCAGTTCTTAGACTGATATACCAGCGGGGCGCACTTAGCACGGCGGCCACCAAAGATGATGGCAGAGATCGGAACGCCAGCGCCTTTATCGAATTCCTCCGAAATGCACGGGCAGTTGACAGCCGGTGCGGTGAAGCGAGAGTTGGGATGTGCGGCGTAGGTCGTCTTATCGGCTTTGACGAACTTGGAGGGGTTCCACGGGTTGCCCTTCCAGTCGATCGCATTCTCCGGCGGATTCTTATCCAGGCCTTCCCACCACACGGTGTTGTTATCCAGGTTCAGTGCTACGTTGGTGAAGATGGTATTCTTCTTGGTGGACTGCAGTGCATTGAAGTTAGACTTCTCATTGGTGCCGGGTGCCACGCCGAAGAAGCCATTCTCCGGGTTGATCGCATACAGGCGTCCATCCTGACCGATGCGCATCCATGCAATGTCGTCACCGACCGTCCAGATCTTATATCCCTTCTCACGCAGATAAGCAGGCGGGATCAGCATGGCCAAGTTGGTCTTGCCGCAGGCAGACGGGAATGCTGCTGCCACATACTTGACTTCCCCTTGCGGATTCTGCAACCCGAGGATCAACATATGCTCAGCCATCCAGCCTTCCTTCCACCCCTGGTAGGAAGCGATGCGGAGCGCAAAGCACTTTTTGCCCAGCAACACGTTACCGCCGTAAGCAGAATTGACAGATATGATCGTATTATCCTCCGGGAACTGGCAGATATAGCGCTTCTCCGGATCGATGTCACAGGAGGCATGCAGACCACGCACCCAGTCGGTAGAGTCGCCCAGCACATCCATGACCTTCTGCCCTACACGCGTCATGATCGCCATGTTCAACACCACGTAAATGGAATCGGTCACTTCGATACCGATCTTTGCCAGGGGAGAGCCGACCGGCCCCATGGAATACGGGATCACATACATGGTGCGGCCGGTGTAAGAGCCGCGTGCGATGTCATACAGTTTCTTGTACATATCTGCGGGAGCGCACCAATGGTTGGTCGGACCTGCATCTTCCTCTTTTTCCGTGCAGATAAAAGTACGGTCCTCTACACGTGCCACGTCATTTTGGCGGGTTCTGTGCAGATAGCACCCCGGGAGAAGATCCTCATTCAATTTGATCATTTCACCGCTCTTGACAGCCTTTGCGCGCAGTTCCTCCAGCTGTGCCTCACTGCCATCGATCCACAGGACCTGATCCGGCTTTACAAGAGCCTTGACCTCTTCCAACCATGCGAGGATCTGTTTGTTCTTCGTCATCGTTCTTTCTCCTTTATGTAAGTTTTTTTATAACATGATCACGGGGAAGCCAACTTCCCACGTATGTCATTATAACACGTTTCTGTCAAATATGCAATAGGTCAAAGAAAAAATTGCAGTTTTTTCACAGGATATTCATCCCGCCCTCTCACGCAGGCAGATGCCGCAAAGCCTCCTGCGGCCGGCAAAGGCCATGGCTGCCCTCTCTTATGCCACCAGCATTCTTTGACCGGGCAGACCGGTGCCCTTGACAAGAGGCCCTGTGATGGGTATAATATAAGGTAAGAACGATCGAGGGAGGCACATATGGCAAATCTGTGGTACTGGTTCCGCTCACATCTGCGTGCAGCATTTCACACCGTATGGCGAAAGCGGCGCAGTTATCTCCCCCTGTTCCTTTCGCTCCTGCTGGTGGAGATTCTGCTCTTCTCTCTTACTATGACCGTAGGCATCCACTATCGCACGGAATCCGACGCGATCGATGCCGAATACGATTATCACCTGTCCATTCGCGGTCTGTCGCAATATGAAGCCTACATCCTCATGAACGACCAGCGCAGTGTCTTTACCTCCGATATGGTATACCGCATCGTGGATACGAAGGTGCATGAACAGAGCGGAAGCGACCCTGTGTATGACGTCTATATCCGCTTCTTACCGGACAACATGAATTACGGCATATCCGGTATCTTATCACCTGCCACGCCGCAGACCTGTTTTCAGAACTTTGACCGTCGCTATTCTGACGTGTACACCGATGAAGATGGCGCCTATACGGCTACCCTGTGGTTTTCCCCCTTATACCAGACCTCCAGCCTCTATTGGCAGAATGTGGTCATCTACATCCTGCTCGTTATTCCACTGTTATGCCTTTCCGCCTGGGCGGTCCGGCGGGTATTCCTCGTCCATCTGGAAAAAGACCGGTTTACATATGGGATCTATATGGCCTTCGGGGCAGACACCAGGCGCATGCGTTCCGTGGTCGGCTGGGAGATGCTTGCCTCTTCCTATCTGGTGGCGCCCCTTGCACTGCCCATTTCCCTTGGCGGCATGTACTGGCTTTACGCCATGCGCGATCTCCCCTTCCGCTTTGATCTTCTCCTGCTCTTATTGCCGCCACTGCTATGCATCCCCCTGGTGCTCCTCGTCATTGCGCGGCCGCTGAAAAAAATGGGGGGTACGGAGCCGCTCTCGCTCATCGCCGCCAAGGACAATGCAGACATGATCACGCCGCCCTGCCGCACGACCCACCTATATGGCAAAGGCCTTGCACGTTGCTACGAAGGGCTCACCATCCTGCGCTACCGCCGTCATTATATCCGCCTGGCGCTGACCTCCGCCTTCCTTTGCACTATTTTCCTGTGCAGTCTCTATACCGGCTATCTGTATCGCATCCAGACACAGGTAGATCGACAGGAGCGCCCGGATTTTTCCATCAAGTTCTCCTCTACCGATGTCCCCGCTGAAGCGCAACAGGCACTGGCCGCCCTTGCATCGGTATCACAAATGCATAAAGGCTATCCCCTCTACTCTATGGAAGAAAACGGCCTGTTTGCCGCCGCATCGGAAGAGGCGCGGCTCCCCTTGTCCGGAATCATGACAGACCCCTTGGACGACACAAAAGCCGTGTGGAACCAAAGCACGCTCGTGGGTATCACGGATGAGCAGGTGCTTGCTTATTTTTCCAGCACATACACCGTGACCGGGGATCTGGCGCGCGTTTTACAGGAGCCGGACACGATCGCCATAAGCAACACGATACGCAACCGCCAGGTCTTCCAATTCTCAGTAGGCGACACCATCTGTATCGCTACCCCAGTGTGCACCTTTTCCCCCATACCGGATGCGGATATGCTCACCGGAGATGGGCTATTGCAGGAGATGATCCTGCACACAGTTTATGAATACCATACCTACACGATCGGTGCCATCCTGGAGGACTACCCCTCTCTTACAGGCGGGATGCCCATCCTGGTAAATGCCGAGGACTTCACTGCCCTGAGCGGGCAGGTCGTGCGATCCTGCCAACTGCACCTGTCCATCGATGCATCGATCACGGCGGACGCGTATACCAAACTGCAGGACAGCATTTATGACATTGCCCGGCAATACGGGGCGACCACGATCAGCGCCGCCAATCGCAGTTTCTATGACCGTATGCAACAGCAATTGCCAACGGAAGAACTTATGACCCTGCTGGCTGTGGTCTTTTTGTGTATGATCCCCATTTTCTGGACGTTCTCCCAGCATATCTTTGCGCAACGGCGCTCCCTGGAACACAGCATCTTACAATCGCTGGGATACACAAAATGGCACATCTTCTTACAGCATTGTCAAGATGTCGTGTTGTTGCTCCCCAGTGTCCTGCCCGCCATCCTGTTATCCCTGTCCGGTGTGTATGCGATCTATTGGGTGGTCAACGACCTGCTCCCCTTCTTGCAGATCACCGGTACACTGTGTCTCCCCTTCTATGTCCCGACAGCGCCGTACATCCTGTGTTTTTCCCTGACGCTTACATGCTGTGCCATCAATGCCCTGATCCCCTATTTCCGTTTCCGTTTTTCGCAGATCAAAGATCCATATGAGCCATTTGGTCAGGAGGGATTATAATCATGCCGATCTTAGAGACTGAAGAGGTCATCAAACAATATCGCCAGTCCGACGAGGTGATCACCGCCGTAAACCGCGCTACGCTCCAGGTGGAAGACGGAGAATTCGTCGCGATCATGGGGGCATCCGGCTCCGGCAAGAGTACGCTCCTGCATCTGTGCGCCGGGCTGACCCGCCCCAATGCCGGGCGCATCTCCATCCGCGGGCAGGATATCACCGCCATGAAGCCGGATGCCCTGGCCAGATTCCGCGGGCAGTATATCGGCATCGTCTTTCAAAGCCATAACCTCATTCCCCATCTGACGGCGCTGGAGAACATCCGCCTGCCCGCCATGATCTGTGAAAAAGAACGCACGCGCTACGAGGAGACCGAAAAATATCTTCTGCGCGTACTCAAGATCGGCGACCGCATCCATCACCTCCCTGCCGCCCTCTCCGGCGGCCAGCGCCAGCGCGTTGCCATTGCCCGCGCATTGATCAATCGCCCCCAGGTACTGTTCGCCGATGAGCCGACCGGCAACCTGGACCGTGCCAACGCAGATGAAGTGCTGGAACTGCTACTGAAAATGCAAAAGGAATATGGCCAGACGCTGGTCATGGTAACGCACGACAGCAGTATTGCCAAGCGGGCTGACCGCGTATTGGAAATGAAAGACGGGTACCTTTCCAAAAAAGATATGAAATACCGCCTGCTGTGAGCGCCATTGCGACGATATCTGACACATTTTACACGTTATTTAGGGGATATTGGTAAAAATAGCCAATATCCCCTCTGCATTTTTGTACAACTTTTTTCTCTAAAAACCCTTGCATTCTATGGTAATATGTGGTAAACTTACATCATGAACCAATTTTTACCAAGAAAGGATACAGAGAGATGGAATACGCAACAAAAATACTGATAGCGGATGAAAACGCGCAGGAACGCCAGAAGATCCGCGACAACCTGGCGCGTGCCGGATATCGCAAGATCGAGGAGGCGGCCAATGGCGAAGAGGCGGTCACGCAGATCGGAAGATCGCACCCGGATGTGGTGCTCATTGATGCCTGGTTATCCAAAATGGACGGGATCGGCGTGATACGCAATTGCAGTTCTTTTAATTTTGAACCGGATCGCAAGCCGGCCTATATTCTGATGTCTATGGCATCCAATCCCTCCATGTTCGTGGAGGCCACCAACGCCGGGGCGGATCTGTGCCTGCTGAAGCCGTTTGACTATCCCAGCCTGTTTGAGCACATCCGTTCCTTTGACAGGCGCACAAAAGGCAGTGTGCCAACGCCCGGTGCACAGAACGCGGAAGCACGCACACCGGACCTGGAAGAACAGGTCACCGAGATCATCCATCAGATCGGCGTCCCGGCGCATATCAAGGGCTATCAATATCTGCGCACCGCGATCCTCATGACGATCGCGGACAACGAGATCATCAACTCCGTGACCAAGATCCTCTACCCTTCCGTTGCTAAAAAGTATCAGACCACGACCAGCCGCGTGGAAAGGGCGATCCGGCATGCGATCGAAGTCGCATGGGACCGTGGCGATGTGGACGTTTTAAATTCCTATTTCGGATATACGATACAAAACGACCGTGGGAAGCCGACCAATTCAGAATTTATTGCGATGATCGCCGACAATCTGCGGCTAAAATACAAATTATATTGAGTGCACAAAAAATGGAACACCTGCGCAATCGCGCAGGTGTTTCATTGTATATAGGCCTACCGGATCCATGACCGCCGGTCACAGCGGGCGGCGCCCTTCTATGGCGCGATGCAATGTCACTTCGTCCGCGTATTCCAGATCCCCGCCCACGGGGATGCCATAGGCCAGGCGGGTAACGGCGACCGAAAAGGGCCGTAGCATCTTTGCAAGGTATATGGCCGTTGCCTCCCCTTCTACGGTGGGGTTGGTGGCCACGATCACTTCCTTGACCACATCATCGCCCAGGCGCGCCAACAATTCCCGTATCTTGAGCCGCTCGGGGCCTATGCCATTCATAGGAGACAGAGCGCCCCCCAGCACGTGGTACAGCCCCCGGTAGTCATGCACGCGTTCCAGCGCCAGGACGGCCTTAGCATCTTCGACCACGCAGATCGTGCTCCGGTCACGCGTCTCATCGGCGCAGATCGGGCACAGCTCCCCCATGGATATGTTGCAACAGCAGGCGCATAGATGCACCTCACGCTTGGCCCCCAGGATGGCGGCGGCGAAGCCGCTGGCTTCCTCTTCACTGAGGTCCATGACCGAAAAGGCCATGCGCACAGCCGTCTTTCCCCCTATCCCGGGCAAGCGGCGGAAATGATCGATCAGATCTTGGAGTGGTGGTATAAAATCCGCCATCAGAACATCCCCGGCAATCCCATCTGCCCGGTAATTTTGGCCATTTCTTCACTGGAAACGGTCTCCACACGGCGGATCGCCTCATTGACGGCGGCAACGATGATATCGGTCATCGTCTCAATATCCTCCGGATCGACGATATCCGGCTCTACTTGCAGAGACAGCAGTTCTTTCTTACCGTTGATGCGCACCTTGACCATACCGCCCCCGGCTGCTACCTCATATTCTTCTGCTTCCAATTCCGCCTGCTTGGCGGCCATATCCTCCTGCATCTTTTGCGCCTGCTTCAACATGCCGGCCATATTGGACGGGCCATTCCCCTGCGGTAATCTAACTTTCATGATGATCTCCCTTCTGCGTCATTGCAACGCATCTTGTATTTCTTCTATAAATTGATCGCGGCGATCGCGGTCTTCTTCGCTGATGATCTTAAAGGAACAGCGGGACAAGTCGCACCCCTCTTCTTCCACCAGTGCCGCTTTGAGCGTGAGTTCTGTATCGGGCCTTGTCAACATCTTCACCGAAAAGGGGCTGGAGGCACGCACGACATAGGCGCGGCCATCCTCCGACCGATACGCGCGGGCGGTATCAAGGAAGCCCTGAACGCCGGGGTGGGTCTTGACGACACGGCCGATCACCTCGCTCCATGAAGTCAGCAACCGGAAGGAATGCGCGGGGTCATTGCCCGGTTCCTTCTGCTCTGTGACCGCGGGCGGCGCTACTGCGGGCGCGACCGCCTCCACCATCTCTACTGCCGGTGCCGCGGCATCTGCCGTTTGCACAGGGGCGCGATACTTCAGGCGAGAGACCTCGCCTTCCAAAACGTCCAACCGGGCCAACAGACTCTCCACGGTATCAGACAATTTCGGCTCACACAAGCGGGTCAATGTCAATTCGGCCACCGTGCGCCGGGAAACGTCTGCCCGTGCCATGGACGCCTGTGCATCTTCCAGCAGGCGGCAGTGATACAGCAACAGGCTCATGGAAAAGCGGCCGGCCAATTGCCGTAGCGTCTCCATCTCCTCTTCTGTCAGATCTAAGTACTCCTTGGCATCCGGTACATTCTTCACGACCAGCATATCCCGGTAATATGCCAAAAGATCCCGCCAGAACACCTGCAGATCACGCGATGACATGGCTTCATCCGCGATCATCGTATAGATCGTGCTATAATCGCGCTCTACCACGGCCTGAATGAGTTTTTCGATCGTGGCACGGTTCCCCGCCCCCAGGACTTCATACACCAGGGCGGTATCGATCGCCCGGTGCGAACCCGCGCACAGTTCCAGCAGGCTGATGGCATCGCGCATGCCGCCCAATGCCATACGGGCCAGGATGCGGGCCGCATCTTCCTGCAGGTCGATCCCCTCCGCGCGGGAGATCTGCATCAGCCGTTCCACGATCACCGGTGTCGAGAGACGCCGGAAATCAAACCGCTGGCAACGGGAGATGATGGTGCTGGGGAGCTTCTGCAACTCGGTCGTCGCCAGGATGAAGATCACGTGCGCCGGCGGTTCCTCCAGCGTTTTCAGGAGTGCGTTGAAGGCACTGCCGGACATCATGTGTACCTCATCGATGATATAGACACGATAGCGCAGTTCCGCGGGCATGTATATGATCTCGTCTTTGATGTCGCGCACGTTATCCACGCCGGTGTTGCTGGCGGCGTCCATCTCGATCACATCGGTGACGGTCCCCGCATCGATGGCGCGGCAGGCGGCGCAGGCATTACAAGGGTTGCCATTTTGCGGGTCCTCACAATTGACGGCCTTGGCTAGTATCTTGGCGCAGGAGGTCTTCCCCGTCCCCCGCGAGCCGCAAAACAGATACGCGTGCGTAGTTTTTTGCTGTGCGACCTGATATTTGAGAATATCCGTGACCTGCTCCTGTCCGAACACTTCGTCAAACGTGCGCGATCGCCACTTGCGATACAGTGCAAGATGCATGGCACCCACCTCCTAACAGCGAACGAAATATGAGCAGAAAAAAACGGCTACGCCGGGCAACACGGGGAACCCCTGTGCGCCGCGCACCCGCCATACTCGTACCGAAGGCTGGATAAGGCCATACCCCATCATATCGAACGCCCCATCCGCCCCGTTTACCGTGACACCTGCTCCAGACAGGCTACCTTGCGGCACACCCGGAATACTGCTTAATGCTGCTTGGTTCCCCACCTGACATGGTTCGCAGCCCCGGATTGCGCAAGACCCATCCTTCTACACAAATGTACGCGGCACAGACAGACAAACGAGGAGCCCTCCACAACGGACGTCACCCCTGCTACAGCGGATTTCAGGTACAGGGACCCGCTACTTCCCCGGCCAGTATGACCTTGTCCAGCATCCGGTACTCTACTATTTTAGCAGATTATCTCTCACATTTCAAGTACTAATCAAAAAAAACTGGATTTTCTTCTTTTCTTTCGGACCTATGGTCTGCAAAAGGAGCAGACCAGCCATGCCACACAGCGTGGCATGGCCGGTACGATGCTATCGCTATCCTTTCACGGCACCCGCCACGACCCCGCGTATGATGTGCCGCTGCATGAACCCGTAAAAGACCAGGATCGGTATGATGGAGAGGACCAGCATAGCCATGAGCGCCCCCATATCCCGTGCGCCATACCCGCCTTGCAGATATTGGACAGCCACGGGGATCGTGCGATATCGGGTACCGATGACCAGAAGGGGCAACAGATAGTCATTCCAGATCCACATGGCATTCAGCACGGCGACGGTGATAGCGGTGGGGCGCAGGATGGGCAACAGGATGTGAAAGTAGCATTGCAACGGAGTGCAGCCGTCTATCTCCGCCGCTTCCTCAATGGCCAGCGGGATCGAGCGGATAAAGCCGCTGAAGATGAAGACCGACAACCCTGCCCCAAAGCCCAGGTAGATGAGCACGATGCCGACCGGGTCTTCCAGATGCAACACATTGGCCACGCGCGACATCGTGAACATGACCATCTGGAACGGAACGATCATGCTGAAGACCAGCACGTAATACAGGGCGCGTGTGACCTTCCCCGGGACACGGGCCAGGTACCAGGCCGTCATGGAGGTGAACAGCAATATCACGCACACCGAAGAGACCGTAATAAAGAGCGAGCAGAAGAACGCCTGGAAAAAATCCGTTTTGCGGATGCCGTTGATATAGTTCTCAAAGCCGACAAAGCTCTGGCCGGTCGGGAAAGAAAAAGGCGCATCTGTGATATACAATTGCCCTTTGAAGGAATTCATACATACGATCACGATCGGCAAAAGGAACAGCAGGGCCAGGACGGAAAGCAAAACGACCTGGCATATCCTGAGAACACGTTTTTCTCTCACAGGTCCACCTCCCGTTTCCGCGTCAAGCGCATCTGCCCCCACGCCACCACGGCGACCAGCAAAAAGAAGAGTACCGCCTTTGCCTGGCCAACGCCTTCCTGCCCTACACTGCCATAGAAGGTATTATAGATATCCAGTGCCAGCAATTGGGTCTGCTTGCCGGGTGCACCGGCAGTCAGGGCCAGATTCTGGTCAAAGGTCTTAAATGCGTTGCTCAGGGTCAGAAAAGTACAGATCGTGACTGCTGGCATGACGAGCGGCAACGTGATATGCCGCAAAGTCTGCCAGCCGGTCGCGCCGTCGATCGCCGCCACTTCCCGCATTTCCTCGGGAATATTCTGCAGGCCGGCGATATAGATGATCATCATATAACCGATCATCTGCCAGTTCGTCAAAATGACCAGGCCCCAGAACCCGTATTCCGCCCGATAGGTCAGATCGACCCCGGCCCCGGCCAGCACCCCGTTGATGATCAATTGCCAAATATATCCCAGCACGATCCCGCCGATCAGGTTAGGGGCAAAGAAGACCGTGCGGAACAGATTGGTGCCCGGCAGTCCCCTCGTCAGGAGCAGTGCCAGGGCAAAGGCACTGAGATTGACGGTGAGGACAGACACGATGGTATACTGCAAGGTGAAAAGAAAGGCCTGCACGAAATCATTATTCTGCGTGAAGACCCGCACATAGTTATCCCATCCGACCCACACGGCATCGCTCACGGTAGTAAAGTGGGTAAAGGACAGGTAGACACCTGTCACGAAAGGCACCAAAAATGCGATGATAAAGGCCAGCAGCGTCGGAAATAGCAACAAACAGGCATAGCGCCTCATACTGCGCTGCATATTATTGGTACTCTTCCTTCCACCGTTTTACGAACGTGGCCTTGACCGCCTCCCAGGTGCTGTTCCCCTGCGCATATTGCAACAGTGCCGCGCCAAGATCCGTCTTAAAATTCTGGCTGGGGAAAATGGAAAACGTCCAGGGCAATGTCTGCACATCCTCTTTGGTGATCCACTGGTACACCTCCCGCCCCAAGGGGTCAGATGGCACCTCATCTTCTTCAAAGGTGTCATACGGCGCGATAAAATGCAAGCGATCGGTCACGAAGGCTTTGCCTGTCTCACTCGTATACAACCACAAAAGGAAGTCCTCCGCCAGCTGCTGTTTTTCGGGGGAGGCCTGCGCATTGACGGCGAAATAGTTTTCGGTCCCGACGCACAGCCCCTGCTTCTCTTCCCCTGGCAGGCCCATATAGATCGGCATCAGGCGTATCTTATCCTCCTTGACCTGGTTCCCGCTCACATCGGCGATCTGGCTCCAGGCCCAGTTACCGTTCTGCACCATGGCGCACTGCCCCAGCGCAAATTCCGCCATGGAATCCGCCACCTGTTTGCTCCCCAATAGTTTGGGGTCGGTCGTGGAATTCTGGATATACAGGTCAAAGATCTGCCGATAGGCGCTGTCATATTGAAACTGCGTGTCGGACAGGTCATCTACAGCGATATCCAGTTGCCTGTCCTGATACTCCTGATAGATCGGAAGGCTGGCCAGATGCGACTGCCAGCGCCAATCCTCCCCGGACTTCAAAGACGTGGCGGCAAAGACCCCCCGGATGCCCAATTCTTCTTTATGCCGGCTCATATCCTCGACCACGGCGCGTAACTGTGCGAACGTGCAGATCTCCTCCATCGACTGGACGGAGGTCTGGCGCCCTTCCAAGGCAAAATAGCGATCGGTGATCTCCTGGTTGTATACGATGCCATACCCTTCTACCACGGCGGGGATGCCATATACGCCCCCGCCGGAGGTGATCGCCAGGGCCGGGTCGGTCATATGCTGGTATATCCTGCTCTGCGAAAGGTCTTTACAATACTCTTTCCAGGAGGCGTAGCCGCGCACACCATTTAACTGGAACAGCACCGGCGCATCGCTCTTGGCGATCTCGGATTTCAGGGTCTGCTCATACGTCCCGGAGGCGGCCGTGACCACGCGCAGGGTCACCCCGGTCTCTGCCTTGTATTTTGTGGCGATATCCTGATAGACCTCCGCCACTTCCGGCTTGAAATTCAAAAAATA
The DNA here is from genome assembly GCA_964463735.1 of uncultured Ruminococcus sp. Taxonomy (GTDB): domain Bacteria; phylum Bacillota; class Clostridia; order Oscillospirales; family CAG-272; genus UBA1740. The sequence continues at coordinate 20,433 of CAYXDB010000002.1, forward strand.
CAGCGTGTTCTCCTCTGTGCCTGTACACCCTGCAAGCAAAGGCGCCCCCAGCAGGAGAAGAAGCATGCAACATAAACACCATCGTCTTACCATTCTGCGTTCTCCTTTTTACATGATACACCTTTAGTGTTTTCCCATTGCCGGGCATCCATACAAAAAGCGCGCTGTCAAACTCTGGCATGTGGCAAAAAAGCAGTACCGGCCGGAACGCATGTTCCGGCCGGTACTGCCCCTGCAACACAGGTAGCCATACACGGCTCAGGTCTCGTCAAAACGGATCTGCTGGTGGGAAAGATCTTTCTCTGCCAGCAGGATGCCGGTGGATGGGATCTTCCTTTTACGGTATCTCTCCGGCGTCTCATACTTGCCGGCGTAGTCGGTGGTGGCAAAGACCAGTTTCTGTTTTCCCTTTTTCAGATCAAAGAGGGTGACACCGCCTGCGGTCTTGGTGGCCATTTGCGGTATCAGGGAAGACGAAAGCAGGATCGCGCGACCGGCATCGTTCACCATGAGGATATCCAGCGGCTTCTCTTCCTCCATAAAGGCGGCCACGACCGGCGATGCCGTGGAGAATACGGATTGCAGCTTTTTCCGCTCGGCACTGTAATTATCCATGGAGATGCGCACGCCCTTACCATTTTCAAACAGGAGCACGAGATGATGCTTTTTGGAATAGCCGGTGACCGCTTTTGCCAGGATCGGGCGCTCCCCTTCGTTCATGCGGAAGCGTACCGGAAGATACTCGCCCAGGGCAGAGGCCTTGACCATATCAAAATCTGCCACCTTAGCTTTATAGGCGCGTGCCTGATCGGTAAAGACGATCAACTCACCGCGGTTATCTGTGTCCTCGGAAGAGAGGATATGATCCCCTTCTTTCAGATTCTGCTCATCGTTCCCGCGCAAGGATTGCAAGGTGATCTTTTTGAAATAGCCATCGTGCGTCAGGATCAGGCGCACCTGATAGTTTTCTACCAGGTCTTCTTCCTCCGGCATCTGGATATCGGCAGGGTCGATCAACTGTGTTTTGCGGGGCTTGGCATATTTCTTTTTGATCTCCTTTAACTGATCGGCGATCAGGGCCCGCATTTTCAGATCATCCCCCAGGATCTCCTGGATATGCTGGATCGCGGCCTGCAATTCCTCGATCTCCTGCACGCGGTTTAAGATATATTCGCGGTTCAGATGGCGCAACTTGATCTCAGCGATATATTCGGCCTGTATCTCATCCAGGGAGAACGCCTCCATCAGGTTGGGGACCACATCGCACTCTTTTTCCGTATTGCGCACGATGCGCACCGCCTTATCGATATCCAACAGGATATTGGCCAGGCCCAGAAGCAGATGCAATTTATCATTCTTGCGTCCCAGATCAAAGGTCAGTTCCCGCCGCAGGCAGGTGGTGCGGAAGCGGATCCATTCGCGCAAGATCTCACACACGCCCAACTGCTGGGGGCGCCCGTCGATCAGGATATTGAAATTACAATTGAAATTGGAACGCAACGGGGTCAACTGATACAATTTGGCCATCAGTTTGTCCGGGTCTGTCCCGCGGCGCAGTTCCAGGGTGAGTTTGAAGCCGCTCAGATCAATGGCGTCCCGCACATCGGTGATCTCTTTGATGCGCCCGCTCTTGATCAGCTCGGTCAATTTATCCATGATATCTTCAATGGTGGTACTATACGGGATCTGCAGGATCTCGATACTGTTATCATCCTTATTATAGCGATAGCGCGCATAAAGCGTGATCGGGCCGATGCCCGTTTCATACACGCGGCGCAATTGCTCCGGATCATAGGCCAGGAGGCCACCGCCCGGGAAGTCCGGCGCTTTGATGATCTCCATCATGCGGTCCACGGTCAGTTTGGGATTCTTCAACAGTGCGATCGTCCCATCACACAACTCGCCCAAATTGAAGGAACAGATCGAGCAAGCCATGCCGACGGCGATCCCCAGGTTCGGCGACAGGAGGATATTGGGGAACGTGGTGGGCAGCAATGTCGGCTCCGTAGTGGTATTATCATAATTGGGTACCATGTCTACCGCGTCTTTATCGATCCCGGCGAACAGCTCCTGACAAAAGGCGTCCAATTTCACCTCGGTATAGCGCGATGCGGCATACGCCATATCCTTGCTGTACTGTTTGCCAAAGCTCCCCTTGGAGTCTACGAAAGGGTGTAACAGCGCCTCGCAACCGCGCGTCAACCGTACCATCGTTTCATAGATCGCGGCATCGCCATGCGGATTCAGATGCATCGTCTGCCCCACCACGTTGGCACTCTTGGTACGGGCACCGGTCAGCAGGCCCATCTTGTACATGGTATACAGCAGTTTCCGGTGCGAAGGTTTGAAGCCGTCTATATCGGGCAGGGCGCGCGAGACTATCACACTCATGACATACGGCATGTAATTCTTCTCAATCGTCTCGGTGATCGGCTGTAATGTGACCTCCGCGGCGGGAGGCGGCACCGGCCGGCTGTCTGCCTTGCTTTTTCTAGCCATTTTCAGCATCTCCTTTCGCATTCACGCGTATGATCTGGTGCGCGGCGGCGCGTATCATCCGATTGTACAGCGCCATGCCCATGCCCTGCGGCACCGGGAGCGGCGCATAGATCTTCTCCCCGCCTAATTTATCCACATCCCGCAGGAGGGTGAAGAGGCGATGCGCCTGCTGCACCACGGCGGCCTTCTCCCCGAAAACGAATACCTGCCCCTGCGGGAGGAAGGAGAAGAACGGGACATCTTCCGCATAGCAGAGCACGGCGCAATGCCCCCCGCACTTCTGTATATAGGCGGCGCACCCCTCCGGACTGCCATCCAGCAATATAAGCGGTGTATGGGGCGCATAGTGGCGGTATTTCATCCCGGGAGAGAGCGCCACGCTCCCCTGCGGCAATTCCCCCAGCACCGCCTCGGCGATGCGGACACGGGGGCAAACGGCCTGCAACATATCCGGCGTGATGCCACCGGGGCGCAACAGCGTCAAGCTCTCATCCGGCTCGATCTTCACGATCGTGGATTCTACCCCGATCTCACAATCACCGCCATCCAGGATGATATCCACCCGGCCGTCCATATCCTCGACCACATGGCGGGCGCACGTGGGAGACGGGCTCCCCGATAGATTGGCCGAGGGGGCGGCGATGGGGCGCCCGGTCGCCTCGAGCAATGCGTGCGCCACCAGGTGAGAAGGACAGCGGATCGCCACCGTCGGCAACCCGCCCGTCACGGTGCGCGGGATCGTGGCCTTAGCGGGCATGATGACCGTAAGCGGGCCAGGCATAAAGGCCTGTGCCAGCCGGTCGTACAGCGCCGATGTCTCGGCGTACTGCGCGGCCTCTCCCGGGTGGGCGATATGCACGATCAGCGGGTTATCCGAGGGGCGCCCCTTGGCGGCGTAGATACGTTCTGCGGCGGTGGCATCCGTCGCATCCCCGCCGAGACCGTATACCGTCTCAGTCGGGAAGACCACGAGCCCCCCCTGCCGCAACACGGCGGCGGCACGGGTGAGCATGGCCTGCCCTTCCGGCGCGTGGGGATCAGCTATCTTCCATACTTCAGTTTTCTTCATCGCTTGCCTTCAATCGTTCTGCGGTATCGGCCGCGGCCAGGGCATCCAGCATGGCGCTGATATTGCCATTCATAAAACTGTCCAACTGATACAGCGTCAGGCCGATCCGATGGTCGGTAATACGGCTCTGCGGGTAATTATAGGTGCGGATCTTCTCACTGCGGTCCCCGCTCCCTACCTGGCTCCGCCTGGTAGAGGCGCGGTCCGCCATCTGGCGCTGTTGCTCCTGCTCATAGAGTTTGGCACGCAGCATCTTCATCGCTTTGTCGCGGTTCTTCATCTGGCTACGCTCTTCCTGGCAAAAAACGACCAGGCCACTGGGCTTATGATAGATGCGTATCGCGGACTCGGTTTTATTGATATGCTGGCCACCTGCGCCACTGCTTTTCAGCGTTTCGATCTCCAGGTCGCCTGGTTCGATGGTGATCTGCACATCCTCCACCTCCGGCAACACGGCCACCGTCACCGTGGACGTCTGGATACGCCCCTGCGACTCGGTCTGCGGGATGCGCTGGACACGGTGGACGCCGCTTTCAAACTTCATGCGTGAAAAGGCGCCCTCTCCCACCATCATGAAAGATATCTCGCGATACCCGCCCAACTCTGTTTCATTCGCACTGAGCGGGTCGATGCGCCAGCCAGAGGACTGCGCATACATGCTGTACATGCGAAAGAGATCGGCGGCGAAGAGGGCAGCTTCCTCCCCCCCGGCGCCGGCGCGGATCTCCACGATGACGTTGCAGGCATCGTTTTCATCCCGCGGCAACAAAAGGATCTGTATCTGCTGTTCCTGTTCGGCAAGGGCGGTGCGGAGGGCGTCCGCCTCCTCCCGCGCCAGAGCGCGCAGGTCGTCCTCTTGCGTTACATCCATGGCGATCTCCTCGGCTTCCGCCAGGGCGCGACCGGCCCGTTGCCAGGCGCGATAGGCCTCTGCCACCGGGAGGAGCTGTTTGCGCTCTTTCATCAGGGAGCGGAGCTGTGCGGCATCCCGACTGACCTGCACCTGCCCGAGCAACTGCTCTATCTCTTCACAGCGCAGTGCGATGCGCTCCAGTTTTTCCTGTAACATGGTTTACTGCAGGAAAGCGACAAATGCCTCGTGCGTGGTATACAGATCGGCCTTGGAGATGACCTCCCAGGGGGCATGCATCGATATGACGGGCACGCCGACATCGACCGTTTCAATATTCATATTAGCCAGGTAGGCAGCAACGGTGCCGCCACCGCCGACGTCCACCTTGCCGAGTTCCGATGTCTGCCACAGCACATTATGGGCAGCGAAGATGCGGCGTATACGCCCGACGAACTCAGCCGATGCGTCACTGGAACTGCTCTTGCCGCGGGCACCGGTGTACTTACACATGGTCACGCCGCAGGAGAGCATGGCGCTGTTGCGCTTTTCATATACTTCGGCAAAATTGGGGTCATAGGCCGCGCTGACATCGGCCGACAGGCACAGAGAGTGGGCGCGTACCACGGCGGGATCTGCGCCGCGTGCGGTGGCGATGGCATCGATCATATCCTGCAACAGGCAATTCTGCATGCCGCTCACCCCCACGGAGCCGATCTCTTCCTTATCGGCCAGGATGGCCATGGATGTATGCGGCGTATCCGGGCAGGCAAGGAGGGCGGTGAGCTCGGGATAAGAGCACACGCGGTCATCATGCCCGTAGGCACCGATGAGGGCGCGGTCAAATCCGATATCCCGCGCCTTGAAGGCGGGGACAGCCACCAGTTCCGCACTGATGAGATCCTCTTCCGTGATGCCATATTTTTCATGCAAAAGTGCGAGGATATTCAATTTGACCTTACTGTCGATCTTGTCATCGGCATAGGGGAGGCCGCCGACCAGCAGGTTGAGCGTCTCACCCGGGATTGCCTGTGCCATGGTGCGGGACATCTGCTCCTGCGCCAGGTGCGGCAGAAGATCATTGATATAGAAGACAGGGTCGGTCTCCTCTTCCCCGACTACGATATCGACCGTGGTACCGTCGGCACGCACGACCGTGCCATGCAACGCCAGCGGGATCGTCGTCCACTGATATTTTTTGATCCCACCGTAATAATGCGTTTTCATAAAGCCCATGCCGCTGTCTTCATACAGCGGATTCTGCTTCAGATCCAGGCGGGGCGAATCGATATGGGCGGCCATGATCCGGATGCCATTCTGCGCCAGATCCTCTTCCCCTATCCGGAAAACGAACAGATTCTTACCGCGGTTGTTATAGTATTTCTTATCGCCGGGGCGCAGTGCATCCCCCAGGGCATACGGGGTGTAACCAGCGGCCTCTACCATAGCGATGCCCGCTTTGACCGCCTCACGTTCGGTCTTCGACGCATCCATGAAGGCCTTGTATCCTTCGGCATAGGCAAACATCGCCGCGCGGCGCTCTTCATCTGCCTCCTCAAAGGCGTTCTTCTTTTTGTACGCCAATTCTTCCTGCAACAATTGTCCTTTGCTCTTCTCTTCCATGACCTGTATCCTTCCTTTCAATTTTTACTGTTTTACTGTTTTTGCTATGTCAGGTCCCGTGCGCTACGGCGGGGAAAAACTTCTCGCGCCAGGCGTTTGCCGCCGCGACCAGCGCATCGATATAGCCCGCGTTTTCTACGATATAGGGGGTGCGGGAACGATAAAAGCTATCGGGCGGCTGGGCGGCGATGCGCCGCGCCGCTTCTTCCTCTGTAAGGCCATCCCGTTGTACGATCCGGCGACAACGGAGGGCAAAGGGCGCCACGACCGCAAGGACGGCAAAGCACAGCTCATCCCAGCCGGCCTCAAACAAAAGCGGCACATCCAGCAAGATCCCCTGCTCTCCTCTGTCCTTTGCGCTTTGTATCGCGGAGTCACAAGCCTCTTTTACGTAGCGATGCGTGATCGCATTCAATTGTGCGCGGCGCGATGCGGCATTTTCTGCGTCGGAAAAGACCTGTTCTGCCAGAGCGCGGCGGTCCAAACTGCCATCCGGATGCAAGACAGAGGTGCCGAAGGCACATGCGATCTCCCGGGTGCAGGGAGAGGGGGCGCCTGTGATCTGATGATAGGCGGCATCGGCATCAAAATACGCGATCCCCCCTTGACAGAAGGACCGTGCAAATGCACTTTTCCCACAACCACTGCCACCTGTTAGCCCGATCACGCGCATAGCTTTCCCCTTTGCAAAAAACCTTACCTTAAATTATAAATGATTTCTCCCGTTTTGTCAACCCTGGAGAATGACCGAAACGGCATTTTTTGCATAGAATGGCAATGAATATCGCACAAGGAGGGTCTTATGCCATTACCAAGAGACAATGCCCCCATACCCGCCACGCGCTTCATTGCTGCCAATGGGTATACCGGATTCCGCTCCCACTATGACGCCGCGTTCCGCACCCGAGAGCACACGCATCTATATACGATCAAGGGTGGCCCCGGCACCGGGAAGAGCCATCTGATGCGTGCACTGGCCAAACAGGCGCTCGCGCGTGGGCTGGACGTAACACAGATCCTGTGCTCTTCTGACCCGGATTCTCTTGACGGTGTTATTCTCCAAAGAGGCACGACCAAGGTCTCGATCCTGGACGGGACGGCCCCGCACGAAAGAGGCACGCAACTCCCCGGCGCCGCCGACGACATACTGGATCTGGGGCAATTCTGGGATAGCCACAAGCTGGCGCAGGAGCGAGACACGGTGCAGATGCTCTCCGACGGCAAGCAAGAATGCTACCGCCGCGCCTATCGCTTTCTCGGGATAGCCGGGCGGGCGGATGCGGCGGCAGAAGAGATGCTCTCCGCCTGCCTGCTGACAAGCAAGCTCCAACGTGCCGCGGCGCGTTTTTTGCACGGTGCCTGCATCAGCCCTGCCCCGGGGGAGGAACGCTATTATCTGGACGCCTTCAGCATGAAGGGATACGTCACACTGCCGGCCCCCTGGGAGGGATGCCGCACGATCTATCTATCGGACCATTATGACAGTGCGCGTTTCCTTTTGCGGGCGCTTCACAGGATCTTGCAAGGCGAGGGGGTATATGCCTATACCTGCATCCCCTCCTGCTTGGATGACGGCATTCTCCGTTCTATCTATCTGCCGCATAATAACCTGCTGTTTGCAGTGGACAAAACGGGGCCCAGCGATAAAACCGTACATATGCAACGGTTCCTTGACCTGGAGGGGCTGGCCCTGTGCCGCACAGAATTGCGCACCCTGCGGCACATACGGCAGGAGGCGTGTGCCGCGGCGACGGCGGCGCTGCAGGAGGCTGGCTCCTATCACTTCGCACTGGAACGGCTCTACGGAGAGGCCATGGACTTCGCCGCGAAGGAGGCTTACAGCGCGGAGGTGTGCGCACAGATCCTTGCCTGGTTCGATGTGTGAAGGATTGACTTTTCCCCCCGCGTATGCTATAATAAGCAAAAGCATCCGGCTGTACGCCGTACAGCCGGATGCTTCCCTGTTTTTATATCCGCATTCAAGCGCGCTGGGCACGGACGATCGCCTCGGTATCCGAAGCGATGACCAATTCCTCGTTCGTGGGGATCAGATAGACCTGCACGCGGGAATCTGCCCGGTTCAGACAGGTAGTCTGGATGGGGCGCTGCACATGCGTGTTGGCCTCTCCATCAAAGGACACGCCCAGATATTCCAATCCTTCACAGGCCAAGGCCCGCACGGAGGGCGTATTCTCCCCGATGCCGGCGGTAAACACGATGGCATCCAGGCCGCCCATGGCGGCGGCATACGCGCCGATGAACTTTTTGATCTGGTAGCCCAGCATATGCAGGGCCAGTTCGGCACGCTGATTCCCCTGTGCGATGGCCGCCTCGATATCGCGGCAATCGGAAGATACGCCGGACACGCCAAGGAACCCGCACTTCTTGTTCATGAACGTGTTCATCTCATCGGGGGTGAAGCCCTCTTTGCTCATGAGGAACGGGACCACGGCCGGGTCCATATCCCCACAGCGCGTGCCCATCAGCACACCGGCCAGCGGGGTAAAGCCCATGCTGGTATCCATGACCTTGCCATCCTTGACGGCGGAGATGGAAGAACCGTTGCCCAGGTGGCAGGTGACGATGCGAGTGCCTTCCGTCTTCCCCAGGATCTTCAGCATTTCCCCGGCCACATAGCGATGCGAGGTACCGTGTGCACCGTAGCGGCGCACAGCATACTTTTCATACATTTCATACGGGATGCCGTACATATAGGCCTCCGGTGCCATCGTCTGATGGAAGGCGGTATCGAACACCAGCACCTGCGGCGTCTGCGGCATGACCTTCAGACATCCTTCGATCCCCTGGATATGTGCACCGGTGTGGAGCGGCGCCAGATCACGGCAGAGCTCCAATTTGGCCAGCACCTCGTCTGTCAGAAGGACTGACTCAGAGAAATACGCGCCGCCGTGCACGATACGGTGGCCGACTGCCTCTATCTCGTCCATCGACGCAACGCACCCGTGTTCCTTGTCGAGCAGTGCATCGACCACGTACTGCATGGCGACCGTATGGTCCCCCATGGGCAGGCTGGCCTTGTATTCTTTGCCGGTCAAGAGGTTCTTGTGGGTGATATCCCCCACCGTCGCTGCCCCCTCGATCCCGATGCGCTCACAGAGCCCTTTGGCGACCACCACATTTTTCCCCGTGTCAAACAACTGATACTTCAAGGAACTGCTCCCTGCATTGACTACCAGAACATTCATTTTCCTACCTCCATTGATCCACATTGATATTACCTTTATTATATGCTATTTTTTGCCTGATTGCAAGATGTTTTGAAAAAAAACGAAGAAAAGGAAAAAGTATGAAGGTCGTTGCCGTTATTTGTGAATGTGACCCGCTCCACCATGGGCATAGCTGGCTCTTCCAGCGTATCCGTGCGCAGGTGGAGGATGCGGCCATCGTCGCTATCATGAGCGGGAATTATGTACAGCGCGGCACTTGCGCCGTGCTCCCCAAGCACGCGCGGGCACGCATGGTACTGCGCGGTGGCGCTGACCTGGTGCTGGAACTGCCCTTCCCCTATTCCTGCGCCTGTGCGGAGCGCTTTGCACAGGCGGGGGTACAAGTGGCGGACCGGCTGGGGTGTGTGGACATACTGGCCTTTGGCAGTGAGTGTGGCGACACGGCACGCCTGCTTGCGGTCGCCCAGCGGATGGAGGCACCGGCCTTCACCACGGCCTATGCCGCCTGGCCGCGCACATCGCCACTGGGGCACGGCGCGCGGACCGCGCAGATCTACCGGTCACTATACGGAGTGGAAGACGACAGCCTCTTGCGCTCCCCCAATGACATCCTGGCGCTCTGTTATCTGCGTGCCCTGCTACAAGAGGGCAGTTCTATCAGGCCGCTGGCCTTCCCGCGGCAGGGGCAGGCGCACGGGAGCGATGCGCCCAGCGACGCCCCCACCTCCGCAACGGCGATCCGCGCGGCGCTCTATCAGCAGCCACAGAAGGACCTCTCGCCCCTGTTTTCTTCCCTCCCTGCCGCCTCCGGCACGCTATTACAGCAAGCCATGCAGGAAGGCAGCTGCCCCAGCGACCAGGACCTGCTACACGATCTGCTACTGGCCTACTACCGCACGGTGCCGGAGGAGGTCTGCCGCGCGGCCGCCGGCATGCAGGGGGGGCTGGCAGAGCGCATCCTGCGCGCCGCGCAGGCATCCCCGGACTATCCTGCCTTTTTTGCCGCCATCCGTACCAAAAAATATACAGATGCCCATCTGCGCCGCACCCTGCTCTACGGTCTTATGCAGATAACGCCCGCCTATCTGGAAGGGGGGCCGGCCTATACACAGATCCTTGGTATGAACGAAACGGGGGCGCACATCCTGGCATGCGCCCGGCGCAAGGCACGCATCTTCTGCCTGAACAAGCCGGCGGACCACCGCCGCATGCCGCCAAAAGCACAGGAACAATTCATCTGCAATTTTCGCGCTGATGCCCTGTATTTCACGCTTTTGCCCCGCAAAATGGCCCCCTGCGACCTCCTGCGCTACTCCCCCATCCGCGAAGAAGGTCACAGAGAGGCGAAAGGTTCCTTAGGACAAGCCCTTGACAATTGCGCAAAAACGGTGTAGAATAAGGATACTGTTCCCGCATGAAGTAACACAGAAAGGAGGACGCAACCATGAGTATGATACAGTCCACGGTCGGTATCAAGGGAAAATTCCTGGAATACAAGGGCAAGCCGCTCGTACGCCAGGATGACGAACTGTATTATGGTGATATGTCTGAAAAGTATATCCTGTTTTTGATGATCATGTCTTACAAGACGGATGAGAAAATGCATGCGGATATTCCGGACAAGGTCATGATGCAGGTCATCACTACCGATGGGAGCCAGAAGATCGAGAAGCAGAAGATCGTCAGCAGTCTATATGAAGCGCTGGATCTTGGTGCCGCCTGGCTGGAACGCGCCAACCGCGCCTGATACCCTCGCAAAAAAATTTCATAATGATCTTATAACCAAGGAGGAATTCTCTTATGCAACGCTCAGCCACACATACGGCGGCTGTGAGATGCATGACGGTTATATTATCTACACTATTAGTGATCGCATCCCTCAGCCTCACCAGTTGTTCTTTCCGATCTCTCATTCCAACAGATGACCCGGGAAATGATGGCAACACACTGTATCAGCCCGATCAAACGGACCAGAACGCCAATGCGGACAACAAGGAGGAGGAGCCACCGGAGGATGTGATCGTCTACTACAATCCCTTAACAGGGCTGGCATGTGAGACAGATCTTTCCACCTGCCGCCCTGTTTCTATTTGCTTTTCCAATGCGGCATCCTCCCTGCCCCAATACGGGCTGGAACACGCCGACATCCTGATAGAGGCGCCGGTGGAGAATGGCAGCACGCGCCTATGCATGATCACCAATCATTATACATCGATCACGCAGTTTGGCCAGATCGCGACCAGCCGCAACTACCTGCTCTCCTTATCGGAGGCTTTTGGCGCGGTGTCGGTCTGTGCCGGGACCAGCGACATCGGGACCGTATCGAAAGCCGAGAGCACCTATGAGATACTGGACGAGAGCACCGGCAATTACTCTACGGTATTCTTCCGGCGCGGTACGCAAAATGCCCTTTTTACCTCCGGTACCCGGCTGGCGGGCGCCATGGAAAGCTTCCTATCCCGCAATGCCTCTCTGCCCTACCGGATCGCGGCCCCGGGCACGCCCCTTTACGCGACCGGTACACCGGCTGGCAGTATCGTGATCCCGTTTTCTTCTACGCAGACCACCCAGTTCTACTATGATGCGGATACCGGCCTGTACACGCGGGTGCAAAACGGCACCGCGCACACACCGGGAGAAGAGGGTACCCCACTCACCTTCACCAATCTTCTGCTCCTGACCTGCGAATACTACACGCACCACACCCTCCAGGGTACCGAAATGGAACTGGACATGCAGACCGGCGGGCGCGGAGAGTACATTGCCGGGGGCTTTAGCCAGGATATCCTCTGGGCGCGGCAGAGCGATGGGACGCTATCCCTGACCGATCTGGCAGGCGACCCGCTCACGATCAATGTGGGAAAAACGTATATCGGTCTTCTGGATCTGCAGACAAGTGATGCGCTCTTAGTCGTTCGCTAACATAGAGAGCCCTGTGCCATCGAGCCATCGATGACGCAGGGCTCTTTGCGTCTGCCGCAAAAGAAATGTCGGTTTTTATCGTTTAGAAGCGAGGCGCTTATCTATTTCCTGCTGGAAGGCGGCGATCTCTGCATCGTCTGGCAGGCGCTCTGGCAATGTATTGGGCATGCCGAGCGCCAGATATTTGGAGCCGGCATACCGATGATACGGCAATACGCGCACCCGCACCACATGCGTCAATTGGCGCAACAGGGCCAGGATGTTCTGCTTTTCCCCATCGTTATAGCCCGGCACATACGGGATGCGCACCTCGATCGCCTGACCGGACCGATCCAGGTAATGCAGGTTCTCCAATATCTGGCGGGAGGAATGCCCGGTGCACGCGCGGTGCACGGCTTCGTCCACGGCTTTCACGTCATAGAGGAATACATCGGTATAGGGGATCACTTTGTCGAATGCCGCACGCGGTACGGCACCGCAGGTATCTACGGCTGTATGGATGCCGGCGGCCTGCAATCGCTGTAGCAGTGCGGCGCAGAAATCGGCCTGCAACAGGCATTCCCCACCGGAGAGCGTCACCCCGCCGCCACTGCTTTCATAATACGCCCGGTCCTGTAGGAGGATAGCGAGCAGCGCCTCCACGGTGGTCTCCTGCCCGTACAGCGCCAGCGCCTCCTGGGGGCAGGCCTCAACACACCGGCCGCATTGCGTACAGGCCGCCCGGTCGATCTGATGCGCCCCCTCCTGGAACGTATGACAGTGGCACAGCGCGGCACATGCCCCGCACTCCACACATTTATGCGCATAGAAGGCCAATTGCGTGTGGGGCGAGAGCGTCTCCGGATTGTGGCACCAGAGGCACCTGAGAGAACAGCCCTTGAAAAATACGGTCGTGCGGATGCCGTCTCCATCATGGACGGCAAAGCGTTTGATGGCGGTGATACGTCCTGTCATAGGCTGTTCTCCGCCCGCCGGATATAGGCATTCTGCTCTTCCCGGCTCAAATTGTTCCACAGCACGTTCCACCCGCAGACGCGCACCTGCAGGTTCTTATATCTTTCCGGATGCGCCTGTGCATCCCGCAGGGTATCGGCATGGAATACATTGAACTGGATGCTCTGCCCACCGCTCTGACAATACGTAAAGAGCAGTGCACGCATGACCTGCAACCCCTCCTCTCCCGCTGTGACAGAGGGGTGCAACATCAGATCGATACAATGGCTCTCGGTATAGGCGGGGGGATCGGTCAGGATGACCGAATTGAGCAAGGCTGTCACGCCATTCTTATCCATGCCCACCGAGGGGGAGGCGTTCTTAGACAATTCTTCGCCAGCGCAGCGCCCATCCGGCGTCGCACCGGTCTTTTCCCCCTGCACAATGAACTGCATGGCGCTATGCATCACCGCTTTGAACACGCCACCGCGGGCATTGGGGACTTGATCGACCGTATCCGTGAAGAAGGCAGACAGGGCCGCGGCATAGCGATCGGTCTCTGCATCATTATTGCCATACTTATGGGCACTTTTACGGATGCGGGTACGGAGCCACTCATATCCCTGCCAATCATTCTCTAATGCTTCCTTCATCTCAGACAGCGTTACACACGGGGTATCATACACGAATTCCTTCACTGCCATCACAGAATCCACCAAACTGGCAAAAGCGCAATTGAGGATCGCGGAATTATTGAATTTCACGCCGCATTGGTACGCATCCACCCCTTGCGCCAGCGCCCCCTCGATCGTGGCGGAATACATATTGGACGGGTTGATATAGGAGAGATAGGGTTCATAGCGCACGGCGGCATCGATCGTCTGTTGTATCAGGTGCCTCCATTGTTGCAGGACGGCGTGATAAAAGGAGGAAAAATCAGAAAACTCCTCCAGCGCCCCGGTGCGACAGCCTACCTGTGCCTGCACCTGCGCATCATAGCCGTTGGAAAAGACATACTGCACGGCGCGCACGGCATTGACATACCCGGTCCCCGTGGAGACTTCGTTTGCGCGGATACCGATCTCATAGCAACCGCGGATATCCATATCCAGCGCTTCTTCGTAGGTGGCGCCGTAACGCATGACGGCCCGGCACATGCCCGGTTCACAGCAGAACACGATGGAACTGTGCCCCCGGCGCACCATATCCAGCGCCAATGTCAGCACCTTCTCGGGCATGCCATCATAGATCTTCAACTGGATCTTGGGGTTATAGATGCCCATTTTATCATAGACATCCAGAATGTCAAAGGACAGATCGTTATAGCGCGTGTTCCCCTGGGCATCCCGCCCGCCGAGATAGAACGGCTGGCCCCAATAATTCCCGATCGCCGACCATTGCATCAAAAAATAGCGCAAGAATTCCCGTATCTGTGCGCGGCTGTATCTGCCGCTTTCCAGATCGTTTTGATAGAAGGGATACAGGGAGCGATCCAGGCCATTCCCCAGAGAGCGCACCTGATACGAATCAAAGCATTCTGAGATCATGAAGTAAAGATAGATCACCTGCATGGCCTCATATATATCCCCCGGCGCGCCCGCGCGAATATGTTTTAGACATGTGGCGATCCCGGCGGCTTTTTCAAACGAACGGGTCGATGCATAGGCATAGAGGCGGTCAAGCAATGCCAAGATCGCGCGGTAGGTCAGAATGATGCCGTCATAAAATGCTTCTTTTTCTGCTGTCAACGTGCCATTACGGCGGCATTCCTCCCGATAGCGCTCCGCCCGGGAAAGCAGCCCCGGGAACCCCAGGGTCAAGATAGCATCCCAATCCGGCACCACGTGGTCAAAATCCGGCCAGATGCTCACGGCGCCCGAGCGGTTCAAAAGATCCATGGACTGCGCCACATCGGGGATCACATCCGTGCATAACGTATGGTACCACTGCCACTGGGTCGTCTCACTTGCCAGGCGATCCACGCTCCACAGACCAACGAACCAGTCGTGCTCGTTGACATCGATCATCGTGTGCTCCAGCACATAGGCAACGGCGCGTGCCTTAGCCACCGGATGGGGCAGCCCCTCCCATTCCTTGCGCATCGCACGCAGTCCTTCCCGGATCTGCTGATCCCCCCAGCCTGTGCTCTCGTCATAGGCATAGCCGTGATAGGACATGCGGCGATAGGGGTCAAAGGGTTCCCCCACCTTATGATATTTGTTTTCTATGGTCGCTCTATCTGCGTCAAACATATCTGGCTCCTTTCTGCCGTTTTGCCTTCTCTGTATCTTAATTATAGCAGGAAAGGCGGATATTACAATCTCCATAACGACAAGGATTGACTTTTTCGCCACAAAATGATATAATACACAAAGAGGCATGCACGCAGGTAACGCATGCCACGTAGGAGGAGGCCTATGGATCTTCTAAACACAGATATCACCCTGACGCACATTGCCCTTGTATGCCTGGTGCGTGCGGGATGCGGTGAGCGCGTCCATCCCCATCGCCCCAGCCATGGCCTGGTGTGGAACGTGGCGGGAGAAAAGGAATATGCCTTTTCCGATGGCACGACACTGCAAGTGCGGGAAAACGACCTGCTGTATCTGCCGCGCCATACCGATTATACCGTGCGCGACATCTCCCCGGGCGACTGTTATGCCATCAATTTTCTGACGGACGATGACACTTCTTTTTCTCCGTTTCTCCTGCGCCCGCGCAATCTGCGCCCGTATGCCGATATTTTTATCGCGTTGGAGAAGGCCTATCGCACCGTAGAACAGGGGTATCTCTTTTCCTGCAAAGCTGGCGTATATACCCTGTTGCACCTGATGGGCAAAGAGCGGGAGGCGGAATACATCCCGCGGTCTAAACAAGCCATTTTGCGCCCTGCCATGGAATATATCCACAATTTTTATGCATCTGAGGAGATCAGCATTCCCTATCTTGCCGCCTTGTGCCATATCCAGTGCTCTTATTTTCGGCAATTATTTGCCATCTGTTATGGGACATCGCCTGTCCGCTACATCAATCAATTGAAACTGGCACGCGCCAAGGCGCTACTGAGCCAGACCACCTGCACGATTGAAGAGATCGCCGACATGGCCGGATTTCACAATCTAAATTACTTCCATCGTTTTTTCAAAAAAGAGACGGGGACCACCCCGGTGCACTATCGCCGCGAGGCGCTGGACTGCGCGGCGCCCCCGCATGTGTCGTGACTGCGCAAAGCAGCTGCGCCCTCCCCTATCACGTATAAACGCAAAAACAAAATATAAGGAGTATCATATGAACGAATTACAGATCCGCATCAAGATGCACGATAGCGAACTGCCCGTACCCACGCGCCTGACAGAGGGAGACTGGATCGATCTGCGTGCGGCAGAGACGGTCACCCTGCAGGCGGGAGAGTTCCGCGTGATCTCGCTGGGCGTCAGCATGCAACTGCCAGAGGGGTATGAAGCGCACCTGATCCCGCGCAGTTCCACCTTCAAAAATTTTGGCATTCTACAGGCCAACAGTTGCGGCCTGATTGACAACAGTTATTGCGGGGAGGGAGATATATGGGGCTTCCCTGCCATCGCCCTGCGTGATACCGTCATCCACAAGGGGGACCGCATCTGCCAATTCCGCCTGATGCAGAAACAGCCCCCTGTGACCTTCCTCCCGGTAGAGCACCTGGAGGGAAAGGAGCGCGGCGGGTTTGGCAGTACCGGAGTAAAATAAGCCAGGGCCATTGTGTTTTACCAGCATAAGGCAGACCCCGTATG
>CAYXDB010000003.1:0-6823 GCA_964463735.1 uncultured Ruminococcus sp.
ACCCTGTTCCGCAATGAGGACTCCGGTGAGATGCACGGCCTGATCCGTGTGCGCCAGTTCACGATCAGTGAGGGGCATCTGGTGTTGCGCCCCGATCAGCTGGAGGAGGAATTCCGCGGCTGTGTGGATCTGGCCATGTTCATGCTGGATGCCGTTGGCCTGCGGGAGGACTGCACCTTCCGTTTCTCACAGTGGGATCCCAACCGGACAGATAAATACGAGGGGACGCCGGAACAGTGGAACGAGGCCCAGACCATCATGGGCAACATCCTGGACCACATCGGCCTGGATTATACCATCGGCATCGATGAGGCCGCTTTCTACGGCCCGAAACTGGACATCCAGTGCAAGAACGTCTTTGGCAAAGAGGATACGATCATCACCATCCAGATCGATATGTTGCTGGCCGAGCGCTTTGGCATGGAATACACCGATAGGGACGGGAAGAAAGTGCGGCCCTATATCATCCACCGTACCTCCCTTGGCTGTTACCAGCGCACCCTGGCCCTGCTGATCGAGAAATATGCCGGCGCCCTCCCGTTCTGGATGAGCGCTACGCAGATCGGCATCGTGCCGGTACGGCCGGAGCATAATGCCTATGCCGAGCAGGTAGCCGCCGCCCTACGTGCGGCCGGACTGCGGGTCGATGTGGACCTGGAGGACGAGATGATGGGCACGAAGGTGAAGCACTACCGCGCCGACAAAGTGCCCTACACCCTGATCGTGGGCGACAAGGAAATGGCAGAGGGCACCGTCTCCTTGAAGATCCGTGGCGGGGCCGGCCAGAACGATGTGCCGCTCTCCACCTTCTTAGATGCCTGCCGCGAGATGGTCAAGACCACGGCCCTGACCCTGAAGACCGAATTCTAATACCCGCCCGTTGGGAAGGCCCCCGGGGCCGTCGCCTGCGCGACAGCCCCGGGGGCCTTATATATGCCGACGTGTGCGTGGCCGCCCTCATGTCTCCCGCCGGGTGGCGCATTTGGCGGCATTTCGCAACACACGGGTGGCGACAGAAGCTGTTATACTTCGATCTGCGCCTTGGCCCAGCCACTGCTGGCGTAATCGTTGCCCTCCCAACTGACGCGGCGGAGCAGGGCGGCCGTCTTTTCCTCAGCACGGCACTTCTCCCCCCAGGGGAAGGTGATGGCGCCACATTTTTCCGCGCAATCCAGGATGCTGGGCATCCGCTCCTTCAGCGTGTGCCAGGTCGTCAGCATGATGCCGTGCAGGCCGTTATCTGCCACCGTTTGGATATGCGCGGCATAGTTCTGCGCATCGTGCCAGGGCGCCCCCATGCAGGCGTGGCCGCTGTCCTTGAGCGACAGCAGGGAAGGCACGGGCGCGGTGCGGCAGTCATATTGCCAATCCACAAAGACGGTAGAGGGGGCCGTGGCTGCCCGCAGGCGCGGTGCTTCTTTCTCGTCGCTGACCGCGTAACAATGCGGGAAGCGGCCGTCCTCCAACAGCATATCCATCCACAGCATGGGGCGCCGCCCCTCTGCCTCTACTTCTGCTGTCAGGGCGGCCAGGTAGTCCGGCAGGAGGGCGCGCAGGGCCGGGTCATGCGTGATAGCGTAGGCCTCATCACACCCCAGGTGCATATACTGGCCGGGGCCAAAGACGTCATACAGTTCGGCGCGTACCTGCCGGAGCAATGCGGCCACCTCAGGGGAACGGATGTTCCACACCCACCCATCCGGGGTGAACAGCCGTTGCAGGCGCGGGTCCTGGTCCAACACCACGTGCTTGCCGTAGCAGACGCGGGAGGCCGTCGCATGTCCCAACTGGTTGAACATGGGGATCGGCTCCATCCCCAGGGCACGGCATTCCTCGATCAGCGCACGGATCTGTTCCCGGCGGAAAGCACATGGCCAGGCCAGCACCGGCAGGCACTGATAGGGGAACATGCCCCAGAATTCCAGCACGATATGGGTATATTGGCATAGCCCGGCCAGCCGGATTATCTTTTGGATGAAATAGAGATCGTTCTCCGGGAAGACGCACAGGTGCAGCATGCGGTTTTGCAGGCGGTAGTGGCTCTGCCTTGCCCCGTGCCGGAGGTAGCATCGATCCTTTTCATCGTATTCTATCTGCAAAAGGAGAGCAGAAAAACCGCGGGTCAGGCTGTTTGCATCCCGCCCCGTCAGGCCGACTCCCCGTTCACTGACACACAGGGAGAACTCACTCCCCTCCGGCAGGGCGGGTGGCGTCTCTTCCCCCAGGCAGAAGGTATATCGATCGGTCGGGCGCAGGGTCAGTGCCCCTGTCGTCAGGCAAAAACTGCGCCAGGCCTGGCGCAATGTGTCATTGTCCAGGCAGGGGTGCGCCGTGGCACATACCTGCCGTGGCAAATAATATCTGGCTTCCATTTTTTGTGCCTCCTTTTTTGTATCTTCAGTATAGCACGGCGGCCGCCCGGCCGTCGACCTCCTATATAACGGGAAAAGTGGATTTTTTATCTTGCATTTGCGGGGCAAATGTGCTACAATGGGAAAAAAACAACGAACGGTGGGGGAAACCTATGGAGGATTGGAGCGATGCCCCGATCATACAGATCCTGGGGGTAGAACATATGACGTGGCCGCGGAAACGCCTGACCGTGGCGCCGCGCCCCTATGGGGCGCTGGCCTGGCGGATCCGGGGAGAGGCCAGGATCACCACAGGCGGGGTGACCTACGCCGCCGGGCCGGGGGACATCCTCTATCTGCCGCAGGGCGTGGGATACGAGGCGGATTATACCGATACAGAGATCCTGGTCTTTCACTTTGTCACCGCCGGGCAGGGCGCTGTGCCCGTGGTCTATACCGGGGCAGGGGAACAGCAGATCTGTGAGGCCTTCTGGCAGGCGCACAGCCTGTGGCAGGAGCGGCAGGCAGGATACACCCTGCACGCCATGGCCCTGCTCTACCGGATAGGGGGCGACCTGTATCAGGAACACGCGCGGGCGCATATGCCCCCGCATTTTATCCAGGCGGTGTCCTATCTGCAGGCGCACTTCCGGGAGGGGGATCTCTCCACGGCCGGTATCTGCCGCCACGCAGGGATCGGTGCCACCTCTCTGCGTTGCCTGTTCCGGCAATATTATGATAAGACGCCGGTGCAGTACTTGACCGAACTGCGCCTGGAACATGCCCGCCGTCTGATCGCCGGGGGCATGCCGATCGAGCAGGCGGCGCTGGAAAGCGGCTTTAACGATGCCAAATACTTTTCCCGCGTGGTCAAGCAGTACTACGGCTGTACCCCCCGCGCCTGGCGCCTCTACGGGCATTGACCGGGTACCACGACACATAGAGCAAAACACATGCGGCCACGCCAAAAAAGCCTTTGGTGCGGCCGCATGTGCGCTTTTATTTGTCCTTTTGCTGGAAGACGCGCTTTACATAGTCCAGATCCAGCAGTTTCTCCAGAAAATCGTTCTGCGTGTAATAATAGTGGTTGCTGGCTTCGTACCCCACGCGGGCATCCTGCGATGCTAGGCGATATAGCCAGCGCACCAGGGCCTCTTCTTCCTCCAGCCACGCCAGCGCCGCGCGCCGGTCATGGGCGTCCCGCGCCTGGCAGAACCGCATCTGCACCAGCATGCTCCGCAGGCTCACGTACACCACCTCCGCATAGCGGCGCAGCATCGCATAGGCCGCATTGCCCCCCTCCGGCAAAAGGGAGAGCCCGGTAGACCATTCTTTCAGCAGGGCCTCCAGGCGCGTGGCCCATTCCTCTTCGCTATACGTGCCGCACCAGGCGTGATAGTCATCAAAGGCGAAGGCCACCATCGTGGCATGCAGTCCGGTCGCCTCCGGATAGAGCAGGTTGGCCGGCCCCAGTTCCTGCGCCCCCTGATACACGGTGCCGATGGTGTGCGGGAAATGCCGGAACCCATCGGAGAAGTGATGCACGGCATCCGCCACCACCGCCGCCCGCTCCCCAAAATGGGCCGCGTAGAAGGCGCCCAGGTCATCTTCTCCAGAGAAGATGCGATCCACCAGATCAAAGGCCGGGGTCGGGTACCCGCCGACCGTCCAGGACAGCATCAGCCCCTGTACCCCCTCCTGCCGCAGGTTCTTCATATGCTCGGCCACCAGCTCAAAGACCGGGACATAGGGCACGGTGGCGATCTCCCAACTGCTGTTCACCTGCACCTTGGCCAAAATGCGATGGCCATGGGCGCGGGCACTGGCATAGTTGGCGCGCGTTTCTTCACACGGCCCGATATGGCCAAGGGAATACTCCTTGATCTGTACGCGCTTTCCCTCTTCCATCAGGTGCCCCATCTCGCTGACGCACAGGATATCGATCTTCTGGTCCATGCGCTGGATGCCGGCATCCAGCAGCTCCGGCGTCCAGCCATACGGCTCTGTCCACGACCAGAGATTGGCCAGCAGGCGCGTTTTGACCCCGGCGGCATCTATGGCACGCTGGAAGATATTGTTGACCTCCGGTACCACATCCACGTGTGAGAGATGCCCGCAGTGCGGGCAGGGGTTGTTCGGCCGGGAATGGCAGTTGGTCATATTCTCCGACATGGTGATGGTGATGATGCCCCCCAGATCCGGCACCGCCACCAGCAGGTCGCGCACCGCCGCAAACAGATATTCCTGCACCTCCCGCGTGGCTGTACACAGGCTCCAGCGCCCCTCAAAGTAACGGCCCTTGAGCGCCTCGGTCTGCGGGGTCAGTTGCTCGGGAGAGATGCCGCGCGGCTCGTTCAAATACAGATAGACCGCTATGCCGTAGCGCCGGCACTGCGCGATCAGCCGGTTCAGATTCTTGCGCCGCGTCTGGTAGCCCGCATCCATCCCCGCGACAAACGGGTAGGGGGATAGGTGGGAGAGCAGGCCCTGCATCCAGATACCGTTGACCCCCTGCGCCTGCAACATGGCCAGCATATGGTCGGAGACGATCTCCCCCTCTTCTAAGAACGTGTCGCCATACATCATGGAATAACTGTACACGATCTTCTCAAATGTGGGTGGCGTGCGGTGTGCGGCGGGGAGGGGCGCCTCTTCCCCTGCCGTGTAAAAGACGAACGGGGTGGCATAGCCGGGGATAAAGGCCTCCCGGATCCGGGCGGCCAGGCGCTCCGTCTCCGCGATCTCTTCTGCCGTCAGCGGCTGATACCAGACCGGTCCACAGGCCGGTTTGTATTCCCCCAGTTTGATGCCGAGGAAATCGTCCTCCC
Organism: uncultured Ruminococcus sp.; assembly: GCA_964463735.1. Taxonomy (GTDB): domain Bacteria; phylum Bacillota; class Clostridia; order Oscillospirales; family CAG-272; genus UBA1740. Next base: position 5,180 of record CAYXDB010000003.1, read on the forward strand.
GCAGGTCGTAATCCAAGGTCGCTTCATCCATCTCCAGCAGATCTAAGAGCTGTTCGTATGGCAACAGATACCAGTTCTTCCTGATCAGGGAGATGTAGCCCTGCTTTTTCCAGGCGGGCTGGTAGGCGATGCCATCGATGCCCAGCCGGGCGGCCTCCCGCCGCACGGTCTCTTCCTCCGTGCGCAACACGCGGGCCAGCACCTGCGGGGCGACCATCCCGTAATTGCGGAACAGGACGGTCTGCCATTTCTGTGGGGTGAAGAAGGGGAGATCCCGGACGCTTTTGACAGGTGGCAACATGATGGGGCCTCCTTTTTTTATGTTCGTTTTACGGATGTATGATCCAGCGGGCAAGAGATGTCCCCCCTGCGTCCGCCGGGGTGGGGTCACAGGCCGGAGGAATACAGTGCCGATGCCGGGCAATAGTATATTTTTGTCCCGTCATGTTCTTCTCCCTTTGTGTCTGTGCCGCAATAGCGCACCTTGTACCAGGTGCCCGTCTGGTTCACCGCGATCACGTCAAAGGTACCGGCGGACTCCCCGTGCACAGAGAAGGCGGCGTCGCCCCCCAGCCCCTGGTACAGCGATGCCGTGGCAACGCCATCGCGCAAAGTGGCACCGACCGGTTCGCTATACGAGCGGAAGGTGACCGCCCCGCGGTCCTCCGTCAGGTACTTGCACATCACATAGGCATAGCCCTGCCCACTATAGCGCACTTTATACCATTGCCCGTTCGTGGCGATGACCGAGAAGGCCTCCCCCACCGCGGCGCCACCGCAGAAGTTGCGCGTGTCATCCATCCCGGTGTGCAGAAAGCCATATCCCTGCCCGTAGACCGTCTTTTCCACCGCGGTAAAGCCGGAAAGAGAACTGCCGTGGGAGAAGCATGTCGTGCCGCAGGCCCCGCAATCCTCGCAGGAATAATAGTACTGCGCCGCCGTATCCTGCGTGGCGGCTTTTGCCAGATATTTTGCCTGCACCTGCTGGCGCGTGAAACGATGGGGCAGTGCCTCCCCTTCGGAGAACGTCTCTGTGCCGCAGGCGCCACAGGTGCAGGAATAGTAGTAGAGCGCGGGAGAGGTGCAATCGGCCTCGGCCTTGCAGTAGGCCGCATCGACCACCTCCTGCGTATAGGCGTGGGTGTGCGCTGCGGGCGTCTCGGTGCCCGGGTCGTCTGCGGGGACGTTCGGTGTCTCTGCCGGGCAGGCTGTAAGGAACAGGGCCATCAGGCAGAGTGCCAGAGATACGATCTGTTTTTTCATGCTATTTTCCTCCATAGGTATATGTGCGGGGCACACCGTCGCCTGTCACGACACGCGGGTTCCATTTTACGAAAACAATTTGCATTCCAGGCACCCGTACGCCGGGAGAGGGAGGGGTGCGCCGGTCAGCGTTTCTCCTGTCAGGGTGTATCGGTTCTCATCATCGATGCGCAACAGCTCCGCATAAGAGAGGGGAAGCCGCGCAGATCCAGCGACAGCGCCGCATCCTCCCCCGTGGGGTTGGCCAGCACCAGCGTGCCCCGCTTACCCTGCATCGCCGCCTGTGCCCAGACCGTGCCGCCCGCCACCGTGACCGGCGCCAGTGTCTGCATCTGATACAGCGCATGGAACATCATAAAGGCATAGTAGTTGCGGTAGGGG
>CAYXDB010000003.1:6923-36604 GCA_964463735.1 uncultured Ruminococcus sp.
CTGCATCTGATACAGCGCATGGAACATCATAAAGGCATAGTAGTTGCGGTAGGGGGGTGCGCCGGTCAGCGTTTCTCCTGTCAGGGTGTATCGGTTCTCATCATCGATGCGCAACAGCTCCGCATAAGAGAGGGGAAGCCGCGCAGATCCAGCGACAGCGCCGCATCCTCCCCCGTGGGGTTGGCCAGCACCAGCGTGCCCCGCTTACCCTGCATCGCCGCCTGTGCCCAGACCGTGCCGCCCGCCACCGTGACCGGCGCCAGTGTCTGCATCTGATACAGCGCATGGAACATCATAAAGGCATAGTAGTTGCGGTAGGGGTAACCGGTGCTCGGGTCGATCAGCCCGCGATAGTCCGAATATCCCACCCCGCCGTCGTAGTAGCACATCAGGTCCACCGGGGTATTTTGCATCATCAGCATAAAGGCGAGCGTGCGGGAGGCCGCCTCCGGCGCGTCCCGATGCCGCTTGTGCGTATAGAGGTTCCATTCGTTCAGATGGCTCTCGGTCTTTTGGTACCCGTAATGATCCAGCACGCGCCGGACATATTGCGCATGCTCCCGGATCACCGCGATATCCTCCCGTGTGGAGGCATGGCAGTTATCATATACGTGCCAGGAGAAGAAGTCTAAGGGCGCCCCGGCCTCTTTCTGGAAGGAAAGGAACCGGTGCAGGAAGGAAATGGTGAAATCGTAGATATAGCGGTCTTCATGCCCCAGGCCGGTCAGGGTGGTATCCTGCGCATATTCGTACACCCCGCAGGAACCGTACCCGCCCACGCGGATCGTATCACCAAAGCACGCCTTTAGATGCTTGGCCGTCACGGCATAGAGGCGGAAATATTCCTCGGCCGTGCCCTTCCACATGGCGGCCGTTTCCTCCCGGTAGCAGTCGTCCGGCTCGTTCCATATCTCCCAATAGGTCAGGGCATAGTGATAGCCGCCTGCCCACCCCTCGTTGTAATGGCGCACCACATGCTCACAGATGCGTGCCCATTTGGCAAAGTCGGAGGGGGGGATAGATACGGTGCGCTTTGAGCATATGGGCATTCTCGATCGTCACCCCCAGGCGGAAATAGGGGGCGCACCCCGCCGTGACCAGCCCGGTGATCAGGCTGTCCGTATAGGCGAAGTCGTAGGAGGCGGGGTCGTTTTCATCCGCCGCAGGATCCGGGAAAAGATTGGGGATGTCCACATACAGCCCCCCGCCCATCCAGCCCCCACGTCATGGAGGCGCGCATAGGGGATCCCGGCTCGCGTCAGATAGGGGAACAGTTCGTGGCTCAGCCCCGCCATGGGGGGCTGGCCGATGCCATGCAGGGGCTTACAGCGGCCCCCGTCCTGGGAAAAGTCTGCCTGTATGGTGATCTGCTTCATCACTTTTTCTCCTTTCACACGCCCGGTCGTTTTTTGCCTGCCGTTCAGGAAAGGGCATCGGCCACGGCTTCATTCCCGCGCCGTGTGTACCAATGGAAGGTGCGCGCCTCCCCGTTCAGCAGATAGTCTTCCGGCGTGGTGGTCTCCATCCAGTCCAGCGGGACCAGTACATCCGCCTGGCGGGAAGCGACCGAGAATGCCGCACGCAACTCAGCCAGGGCACTGTCCGGCAATACCCCCGGCTTGCAGGAGACGAAGAGGGGAGAGCCGCTGTGTGCCAGGGCGGCCAGCCACTCCCGGTTCTGCTCCCAGGCGATCTCCCCGGTGATGCCCACGCAGTCGGCGTCGCTCATATAGAACACGCCGTTCTGGCAATTGCGGAAGGCCAGCGTGTTGACCCCCATCTTGACCGTGCGCGACCATTGATGGCCGCTGGTGTCGTCCCCGGTGCGATACAGCTGGTGGATGCCGGCGCACAGGTGGCCGATGCAGTTACAGCCGATGACCACTGCCCCGTGGGCATGGGCCTGGATCGTGCGATACAGATCTAACAGGATCTCGGCCGTGGTCCGGGAGGTGTCGTGGAAATGCCAGTCTCCCTCCGCCGCCGTGATACCCATGCGGTAGCCGGGGCGGCCGAAGAGGTCGATGCAGGTAAAATCATGTTTGATCAGTTCATAGCCCCACTGTGCGGTCAGCATATCGGTCAGTTCCGCCACGTAGTGCAACACCTCCGGGCGGGAGGGGTCCAGTATGGCGGGGCTGTGGGCCAGGTGCCATTCCTTAGGCAGGGGCAGGATGCGCTCCCCCTTCCGGCCGTCGATCAGATAGCGGATCCAGATGCCGGGGCGCACGCCGCGGGCGCGCATGGCGTCGGCTAGGGCGCGCATATCCGGGAACCGTTCATTGCCGCGATCCCAGGGGGCATCTGTCAGGTTTGGTTGCCACCCGTCATCGATCACCATATACGGGCGTTCCTCCAACCCTTCACACAGGGAGGCCAGCAGGTCGGTATCCGCTAAGATCTCCTCCTGGGAACTCTTTCCGTAGGCATAATACCAGTTGTTGGAGCCATATACCCGGTGCGGCGGCAGGGCAGGCGCGGGGCACATGCGGTGGCAGAAATCGCACAGCGCGGCATAGGCGCTGACCCCCGGATATTCGGCAAACAGGACGGTGGCACAGGCCAGGCGGCGCCCATTCAGGTGGCACCCACTGGCACCGTTGCGGATATCCAGCCACAGCGTCACCCCCTGCGTGTCATATTGCCAGAAGCACATGGACCCCGGCTGTACCTGCACGCCAAAGCACTCGGTCAGGCGGGCGGTGTAGTCGCGGCAGGTGTCACTGCCATTGGAGGCCGCCATGTACCACGGCATCGTCCGCTCCGGGCAGATCGTCTGCCATTGGAGGTCGCCGTATCCGCGCTCCCAGGCGTCTCCCAATACCCGCACATCGCGCCGCATCGGCGCGTTCCAGCGCAGTTGGACAAAGCGCGCCCCACCCCGGTATACCGTGGCAGAGACTGTTAGCGCTTCCTTTGTCAGCTCCAGATATACGGCGCCATCCTGCGCCGCTATACAGGGCTGTATCGCCGCACCGGAAAATTCTTCTTTTCCGTCATGATACAGGCAAACATAGTCTGGCATGCGTAGTTCCACCGTTTTCTCTCCTCCTGCGCTCCGTGCCGCGCACGACACGGCACGTTCTACCCCTATTGTAGCAGAGCGGTGCCGCGTTGTCAAGAAAAAGCAGCGGGGGAACGGGGGAAAATATAGCGGCGTCGGGGAAAATGTGTAGCGGCGGAAAGAAAAAAGGCGGCCCCGCGGTACACCACTGCCGCCCCTCCCCTTTTGCTCTTTACTACTCTTAAAGGCTGTAAAAAGTATTTATTTTGAATTTATGAGTAGTAACTATATTTTCAAAAGTAGTTTTTGCACGTTTTTTGAGGAATATGTATTGACTTTTGCCGCTGTGCATAGTATAATGAAATACACGGAGCGGAGGTGCGGTCTATGAGATTCAGCGCGGAGAAAAAGAATTCTATCAGGATGTACATCCTGGAAAAGATCAGCCAGCAGGAAAAAGGCGTGGCGGGCTATGTCGCGGGGGAACTGGGCGTCAGCCCCAATACCGTGCATTCCTATTTGAAGGAATTGTTAGAAGAGCATATCATTTGCAAAAGCAAGCGGGGGAACTATGCCCTGGTCACCCAGCAGCAGGAATATATCCTGGAAAGGAGCCGGGGCGAGCTGGAGCAGGATACCTACGCGTATGACCGGTACGTGTACCCTCTTGTCTGCCATTTGCCGGATAATATAGAGCGGATATGGAATTACGGGGTCAGCGAAATGGTGAACAACGTCATTGACCATTCCGGCGCAGAGACCCTCCATCTCTTTGTCGAGCAAAACTATCTCTTTACCCGCGTGGTCCTGATCGATGATGGCATCGGTATATTCAAGAAGATCAAAGAGCATTTTGCCCTGTCGGGCTTGGATGAAGCGATCTGCGAGCTCTGCAAGGGGAAACTGACGACCGATGCGGAGAACCATTCGGGAGAGGGGATCTTTTTCACCTCCAAGATGATGGACACCTTCCTCATCATGTCGGACAAACGGGTATTTGCCACCACCAAATATGAAGACGACCGCATATTGAAACTGGCCGAAAGTATCGGTGGCACCTGCGTAGGAATGACGCTCTCCAACTTTACGAACAAGACCCCCGCCGCGATCTTTGACGCATATTCTGATGTGGTCGGCGGCTTCTTCAAGACTATGATCCCGCTCAGGAACATCTTTGAAAAAGGCCCGATCTCACGCTCTCAGGCAAAGCGTATCTGCAACCGCCTGGAGCAGTTCCAGGAGATCGTTTTGGACTTCGAGGGGATTGAATGGATGGGCCAGGGGTTTGCGCACCAGTTGTTCGTCCTGTATGCCAAGGCGCATCCGTCTGTGCACCTCGTACCGATCCACATGTGCGGCGATGTAAAAAACATGTATGAGCATGTCACGGCGGCCGCGGGCCAGGATATGTGACCGCAGGGCAAATAGCAAGTGCGGTCGCATAGCCCTTGCATTTTCCCGGGATATGTGGTATAATAAGAAAAAATCTCTTCCTGAAAATATCCCCGCCACCGGCGGGGCAGGGGGCAGTGGAAAGGAGGGGTATATTGCATAGGCCAAAAAGCAAAGCCAGGATGATCGCGCAGGCCGCCATGATCGCGGCGCTGTATACGATCATCACCTATGTGTGTGCGCTTTTTTCCTCGGGCGTTATCCAATTCCGCCTGCAGGATATGATGATGATCCTTCCGTTCTTTACACCGGCCGCCATCCCCGGTCTGTTTTTCGGGTATCTGATCGGCTATTTTCTGATCGGGAACGTCTGGGATGCTATCTTCTGCTCCATGGCCGCCTTTGTGGCCGCCTGTATGACCAATCTGATCGGGCGCTGCCTGGGGCGTTTCCGCTTTGCGCGGTATCTGGCCTCTATCCCGCCCATTGTGATGATGTCGCTCGTCATCCCCGTGGTGCAGATGTATATCTATCAGAGCGAAGAGGTCTATTGGTTGATGTTGGGCATGACGGCCTTTGGCCAGTTTTTGACGTGCGGTGTACTGGGGCAGCTGTTCTTCAACTTTATTCGCCGCTATGAGACGTATCTGTTTGACTGAGCCGCCCCGGCCATACACAGCGCGCAGATCGGCAAGGAAGGCATTCTTTGTCGATCTTGTGCTTACTATCGAAATATAAAAGGAGAGATATCATGGAGAAAGCAGGAAAAGGAGAGGCGATGTTCTCCCTGTTTGAAGCGTATTGTGCCATCCCACACGGGTCCGGCCACACAGCCGCCGCTACGCGCTTTTGCTTAGAGCAGGCCCGGGCGCACGGCTGGGATGCCACGTCCGACGCCGCCGGGAACGTGATCATCCGTTGCCCGGCTACCCCGGGCTATGAGGACCGCCCGGGCGTGATCTTGCAGGGGCATTTGGACATGGTGGCTGAAAAAGAGCCGGATTGCCCGCTGGATATGGAGCGTGACGGGCTCTCTTTGTTTACCGAAGGGGACTGGCTCGGGGCGCACGGCACGACCCTTGGGGGGGATGACGGTATCGCCGTGGCGCTGATCCTTACCCTGCTGGCGGACGAAACGGTAGGGCACCCCGCCCTGGAGGCCGTCTTCACCGTCGATGAGGAGATCGGCATGCTGGGGGCGGCGCAAATGGATATGTCGGCCCTGCGCGGCCGCTATCTGCTGAATCTGGATTCGGAGGAGGAAGGCGTGCTGACCGTCTCCTGTGCCGGTGGCGCACAGGTGGATATCACCTACCCCGTGTGTCGTGAAATGGGGGAGGAGGCCGCCTTTACCCTGTCGATTGACGGTCTGACCGGCGGGCACTCCGGTGCCGAGATCCATCGCGGGCGGATAAACGCCGACCGCCTGATCGCCCAGGCGCTGTATGCGGCATCACAGGTAACGGCATTGCGCCTGCTCTCGCTTTTTGGTGGGACGAAGGACAATGCGATCCCGTGCCGGGCGACCGCCACCTATTACGCGGCCGACCCGGCCGCCGCACAGCAGGCGATGCAGACGGTGTTACAGCAGGCACAGCAGGCGCATGCAGAGAGCGACCCCGCCATGACCTGGGCGTGGGGCACGGCGCCGGGCGCCCCCTGCCTGCCGGTGCAGGCGACGGAGCAGCTGCTCCATCTGCTGGTCACCTTGCCCTGCGGCGTCCAGCAGATGAGCGCCGATATCCCGGGCCTGGTGCAGACATCCCTGAACCTGGGCATCCTGGGAACGCAGGAGGCGGCCGTTACGGCCGTCTACTCGGTGCGCAGTGCCGTGGGGGCAGAGAAGGACGCCCTGCTGGAACAGATCCGGCAAACGGTGCAGGCCCATGGCGCCACCTGCCATATCCACGGGGCGTACCCCGCCTGGGAATACCGGCGCCATTCTCCCCTGCGGGAGACGGTATGCGCGGCCTACCGTGCGCTGTATGGGGCGGATATGCGGGTAGAGGCCATCCACGCGGGCCTGGAATGCGGCCTGTTCAGCGATTGCATCCCGGGGCTGGACTGCGTGTCCTTTGGCCCCAATATGCGGGATATCCACACCACGCATGAGCGGCTCTCTATCTCTTCCTCCGTGCGCCTGTATGACCTGGTGGTAGAGATCCTTCGCACCTTGCAATAAATTGCAATAAAAAAGATCGATAAGATAAAGGAGAACAGAGATCATGAATGAGATGCAGGAACATGTAGAAAAACTCCGTGCCATACTCGGTGAGGGAGAAGGGGCGCTGGTGGCCTCCGTCCCCAACCGCTTTTACCTGACGGGGTTTGAGACCTCGGATGGGTACGTGCTGGTAACGGGGAAGGGCGCCTACTTCTATACCGATTTCCGCTATGTGGAAAAGGCGCGCGCCGTGGTGAAGAGCATGACCGTCGTCATGCTGGAGCGCATGAGCCAGATCGCGGAGCAGATGCAGGCGGATGGCGTGCGCCAGTTGTACATCGAGACAGAGAGCACCTCTCTTGCTGCCAACGCGCGCTATGGCCGCGCCTTCCCGGAGGTGCAGATCGCGCAGGAGGACCGCCTGGATCGCGCCCTGACTGACGCGCGTGCGATCAAGACGCGGGCAGAACTCTCCCACATCATCGCCGCCCAGAAACTGACCGATGACACCTTCTCCTATATCCTGGAGCGGATCGAGGCTGGGCGCACAGAGCGGGATGTGATGCTGGATATGGAATTTTACATGCGCCGGATGGGGAGCGAAGGCGTCTCCTTTGATTTCATCGTGGTATCCGGTAAGAATTCCTCCCTGCCGCATGGCGTCCCCACCGATAAAAAGATCGAGCGCGGGGATTTTGTGACGATGGATTTTGGCGCGGTGGTCAATGGCTACCATTCCGACATGACCCGCACGGTGGCTGTCGGTATGGTGAGCGAGGAACAGCGCCGGGTCTATGAGACGGTGCAGGCCGCCCAGCAGGCCTCCTTCGCCGTCATGCGGCCGGGGACGCCCTGCCGCGAGGTGGACCGCGCCGCGCGCGACCTGATCAACGAGGCCGGTTATGCCGGGTGCTTTGGCCATGGGCTGGGGCATAGCGTGGGGGTCGAGATCCATGAGAACCCGTCCTGCAACAGCCGTACCGAGGCTATCCTGACCCCGGGCATCGTCATGACGGTGGAGCCGGGCATCTATCTGGAGGACCGCTTTGGCGTGCGTATCGAGGATATGGTGTACCTGACGGAAGAAGGGCACGAGAACCTGACGCACAGCCCCCGGGAACTGCTGATCCTCTGATCCGGCGTGTCTTGCAGGCACAGCGGGCTGTCGCGGGAGCGGCAGCCCGTTTCACTTGCTGGAAAAACCGGGGAAAGCATTGCAATTTTTAAGGAATCGTGGTATACTGTATCCGTGAAGCATTGTCGGGAAGGAGAGATAGCATGGTCAGGATCACAGAGGTAGCGCGCCGGTCGCGTGCCGCCCGCGCCGGGATACGGGCGGGGGACGCACTGCTCTCTATCAACGCGCATGAGATCGCGGATGTATTAGACTACCGCTTTTATCTGGCCGAGGAGCAGGTGACGCTCTCTCTGCAACGCGGGGAGACCTCCTATACGGTGACGATTGAAAAAGAAGAATATGATGACATCGGCCTGGAGTTTGAGAGCGCCCTGATGGACCGCAAGCAGTCCTGCCGCAACAAATGCGTCTTCTGCTTTATCGATCAACTGCCCAAAGGCCTGCGGGAGCCACTGTATTTTAAGGATGACGATGCCCGCCTCTCCTTTCTGCACGGCAACTATATCACCATGACCAACCTGACCGATCGTGACATCGATCGGATCATACGGATGCACATCGCCCCGATCAACATATCGGTGCACACCACCGACCCGGAATTGCGCGTCAAGATGATGAAGAACCCGCACGCGGGGGAGTCTTTGCGTTATCTGAAGCGCCTGAGCGATGCCGGGACAGAGATGCATGGCCAGATCGTTTTGTGCCGCGGCCTCAATGACGGGGCGGCGCTGGACCGCACCCTGCGGGACCTGGCAGAGCTGTATCCGGCCATGAGTTCGGTCTCGGTGGTGCCGGCGGGGCTGACGCGCTATCGGGAGGGGCTCTACCCGCTGGAGCCGTTCACCCCAGAGGAATGCGGCGCCGTGATCGACCAGATCGCGGCCGTGGCCGATGCGCATTACGCCAAGCACGGCTCCCGCCTGTTCTTTGCGTCGGATGAGTTCTATCTTTCCGCCGGGCGCCCCCTGCCGGACGAGGCGTTTTATGAGGGGTACCCGCAACTGGAGAACGGCGTGGGCATGATCACCTCCCTACGGGAGGAGTTCCTTGCCTGGCAGGAGGACTGCCCGCACCTGCGCCACCCCCGCCCGCGCACGGTATCGCTGGCGACCGGCGTTTCTGCCTATCCGCTGATGTGTGAGGTGGCTGGGCGCATGGAGGCCGCCTTCCCCCACCTGCATGTGCAGGTCTTCTGCATCATCAATCACTTTTTCGGTGAGCATATCACGGTGGCCGGCCTGCTGACCGCCGGGGATATCATCGATCAGTTGCAGGGAAAGGCATTGGGCGATGCCCTGTTACTGCCCGCCGCTGTTTTGCGCAGTGAGGGCGACCTTTTCTTAGACGGGAAGACGGTGCCGGAGGTGGAACGGGCGCTGGGCGTCTCCATCCGGCTGTGTGAGAACGATGGGGCGGATCTGGCCGCCGCCATCCTTGGCAGATCATAAAGAAAGAGAGGCATCTCTATGGCAAGACCGGTACTGGCCATCGTTGGCCGCCCCAATGTGGGGAAGAGCACCTTATTTAATAAGATCATCGGGGAGCGCCGCTCCATCGTGGAGGACACCCCGGGTGTCACGCGTGACCGCGTGTACGGGGAAGGGGAGTGGAACGGCCGCCCCTTCATCCTGATCGACACCGGGGGCATCGAGCCCAAAACAGATGACCCCATCCTGCAGCAGATGCGCCGGCAGGCGCAGGTGGCGATCGATACCGCCGATGCGATCCTGTTTTTGTGCGATATCCGCGCCGGCCTGCTGGCCGATGACCGTGATATCGCCGTGATGCTGAAAAAGAGCAAAAAACCGGTCGTGCTGTGCGTCAATAAGGCCGATGCCATCGGGGCGCCGCCGCCGGAGTATTATGAATTTTACGAACTCGGCTTTGAAAATGATCCGATCCTGCTCTCTTCTCTGCACGGGACCGGCACGGGCGACCTGCTGGACGAGGCGCTGGGTGCCATCCCGGAAAGTGAAGAAGAGGCAAAAGAGGACGGCGTGATCCACGTGGCGGTGATCGGCAAGCCCAATGCGGGGAAATCCTCGCTGGTCAATCGCATGGTGGGGGAAGAGAGGGTGATCGTCTCCGGTATGGCCGGGACCACGCGGGACGCCATCGATACCCGGGTCGATAACGCCTGGGGCGCCTTCAACTTCATCGATACGGCCGGCATCCGGCGGCAGAGCCGGGTGGAGGACCGCATCGAAAAATATTCGGTACTGCGCGCCCACATGGCGGTAGAGCGGGCGGATGTCTGCCTGTTGCTCATCGATGCGGAGCAGGGCATTACCGAGCAGGATGAGCACATCGCCGGCATCGCGCATGAGGCGGGCAAGGCCTGCATCGTCGTGGTCAATAAATGGGATAAGATCGAAAAAGATAACAGCACGGTCCGGGAGTTTACCCAGCGCATCACCAACGCGCTCTCCTATATGACCTATGCGCCGATCCTGTTCATCTCCGCCCTGACCGGCCAGCGCGTCCCGCAGGTGTATGAGCAGATCAAATATGTCTATGACCAGGCGCATATGCGCGTCTCTACCGGCATGCTCAACGATCTGTTAAATGACGCCACCACCCGGCATGAGCCCCCCTCAGACAAGGGGCGCCGCTTAAAGATCTATTATATGACGCAACCCAGCGTGGCGCCGCCCACCTTCGTCATATTCTGTAACAGCGTGCCGCTGTTCCACTATTCTTATCAGCGGTATCTGGAAAATTGCCTGCGGGAGACCTTTGGCTTCCGTGGGACACCGATCAAACTGATCTTACGTGAGCGCGGCGACACCGGCGCAGATTGAGGTGCACAGATGTTTATCGACCGTATACAGATATCCGTCCGGGCGGGCAACGGGGGCAATGGCGCCGTTTCCTTCCGGCGGGAGAAATATGTGGCGGCGGGCGGCCCCGACGGTGGGGACGGTGGCCGCGGCGGGAATATCGTTTTCCGCGTGGATCCCGGCAGTAACACCCTCCTTGCCTTTCGCTACAAGCGGAAATTCGCCGCGGAGAACGGGGGGGACGGCAAAGCGGAGAAGATGCACGGGCGCAACGGCACGGATCTGGTGATCCTGGTGCCGCCCGGCACCCTGCTCAAGGACCCCGCGACCGGCAAGATCCTGCACGACATGTCGCAGGAGGACGAATTTATCGCCTGCCACGGCGGGCGCGGCGGATGGGGCAACCGGCATTTTGCCACCCCCACCCGCCAGATCCCGCGCTTTGCCAAGAGTGGCACCGCGGGGGAAGAGCGCGAGCTGCTCTTGGAATTGAAGATGATCGCGGATGTGGGGCTCATCGGGTTCCCCAGCGTGGGGAAATCCTCCCTGCTGGCCCGCATCTCGGCCGCCCGGCCCAAGATCGCGGAGTATCATTTCACCACCCTTTCTCCCAATCTGGGGGTCGTCTCCCTCGGGGAGGGGCAGGGCTTCGTGGCGGCAGATATCCCCGGCCTGATCGAGGGCGCCTCGGAAGGCCTGGGGCTGGGGCATGAGTTCCTGCGCCATGTGGACCGGTGCCGCTTGCTTTTGCACGTGGTGGATATCGCCGCTACCGAAGGGCGCGACCCGATCGAGGATATGCGCACCATCGACCGGGAGCTGGCGCACTATAGCCCGGAACTGGCAGAGCGCCCCCAGATCGTCGTAGCCAATAAGTGCGACGCCGTTTTGTATGAAGAAGAACCCTACGTGCAGGAGTTTGCCGCCTATGTCGCCTCCCTCGGCCGCCCGCTGTACTATGTCTCGGCCGTAACGGGCGAGGGGATCAATCCCTTGTTGCAGGCGGTGCGCCAGATGCTGGACACCCTCCCCCCGGTGAAGGTCTATGAAGCTGAGATCACCCCGGAGGAGGAGGCCGCGGCCGCCGCGATCGGCGAGCGGGAGACCACCGTGCGCCACGAGAACGGCGTGTATTATGTCGAGGGGCGCTGGCTCTATAACTTCATGGGGCAGATCAATTTTGACGATTATCAGTCGCTGTCCTTTTTCAGCCGCGTGTTGCAGAAAAATGGCGTGATCGATCTGTTGCGGGAAAAGGGCGCCAAAGACGGTGACACCGTGAATATCTATGATTTTGAATTCGATTTCGTCCAATAATAGCCCTCCGTCCCTCCTGCTCTTTTGAGCAGGGGGGACGACCGTTTATGAAAGAAAAACGACCGAATAGCGCAAAACGCTTTACAGACGCGCAAGACGGGCGTATAGTAAAATTAAAGAAGACCGTAGGGAAAGGAACAGGGGTATGAAGATCTGTATTGTGCGGGATGGCACGCAGGAGCCATTTGCCGACCTGCATGTGCCGGTGCAAATGCCGGAGGACGCGGTACAGGCGCTCTGCACCGCGCTGGAACACGCGGCGGCATCTGCCGCCCCGGTACGCCTGCCGGGGTACGATGCACGCGGGGGCGTGCATCTTTTGCCGCCGGAGGAGATCCTGCGTATATATGCCCTGCAGGCGCGGGTGCTGTGCCACACCCAGGAGGGGGAGTATACCCTGCGCCTGCGCATCTTTGAAGCGGAGGAACTGCTTGCGCCCTTCCAGTTCCTGCGCATCTCGTCCGGTGAACTGGTCAACAGCCGCGCGATCCGCCATATGGATGCCACCTGGGTCGGGCATATGACCATGACATTGACAGACGGCACCCGTTGTTTCGTCTCACGCCGGCAGATGCCGGTCATCCGCCGATTCTTTGGTATAGGAGGGAAAAAGGCATGAGGGAATTTTGGAAAAGATATCAGGTGGGCGTGCGCCTGTATGGCGGCTTCAGCTGTGGGGTGCTGATCAATCTGGCGATCACCCTGATCATCTCGCTGTGCCACGGGGAGGGGGAATACTGGCCCGCCATGCCGGCCCTGCGTGCCCATTTCGCGCAGGAGATCACGGCGGTGTGGGTGCAGTATCTGTTGACGGGGCTGGTCGGTGTGGTCTTTGCCCTGTCCGCTATCATATTTATGGAGGAGCGCCACGGTTTCCTCTGGCACTATGTCTGCCACTTCCTTGTGACCGCGTGCGTATACGTGCCGTTTTTGTGGCTCTGCTATATGCCGGAGCACATCGGGGGCCTGTGGGCGCTGGTGGGGACGGTCTTTGCCAATTATCTGATCATATTTTTCGTGCAATACGCACTGGACCGGCGCCTGGCGCGTGCGGTCAATGCCAAATTGGAGGAGGCAGAACATGTGGGCGATTGATCTGCAACATGTGTCCTATGCCTACGGGGACGTGCAGGCACTGCGTGACCTGACCCTGCAGGTAGAGGAAGGGGCGTGCTATGCCCTGCTCGGGACGAACGGGGCCGGGAAAAGCACGGCCATCCGCCTCATCAGCGGCTTGCTCACGCCGCAGGGCGGCACCTGCACCGTTCTGGGGCAGGATATGGCGCAGGGGGCGGCCGCCGTGCGGCCCTACCTCGCCGTTTCCCCGCAGGAAAACGCCGTTGCCCCCCGCCTCACCGTGCGGGAGAACCTGGCCCTGATCGCCGGGCTGTATGGGGCACCCCGTGTGTCGCGAAATGCGACAGTCGAAGCGCGCTTTCCACCTGCGGCTTGGCCGAAGTGGCTACGCGGCAGGCCGGTACGCTCTCCGGTGGCTGGCAACGCCGCCTGTCGATCGCGCTGGCCTGGGTCACGGCGCCGCGCCTGCTGCTCTTAGATGAACCGACCCTGGGGCTTGACGTATTGGCCCGGCGGGAGTTGTGGGCCCTGCTCCGCACCCTGCGCGGGAAGACCACTGTGCTCCTGACCACTCATTATCTGGAGGAAGCGGCCGAGCTGTGCCAGCAGATCGCCGTGCTGGCCGGTGGGCGGTTGCGCGCCTGCGGTACGGTAGATGCTTTGCGGGCGGCCGCCGGTGGCGCCCCGGATCTGGAAGAAGCGTTCGTGCGCCTGGCGGGCGCACAGGGGGAGGGAGAGAGATGAAGCGTGCCTGGTTATTGGCCACAAGGAATGGCAAAGAGATCCTGCGGGAACCGATCGACCTGTTCTTCGGGCTGGCCTTTCCCGTTCTGTTGCTCCTGTTCCTGTCCCTGATGCAACAGCATATCCCCGTCTCGCTCTTCGCACTGGAGAGCCTGGCGCCCGGGGTGGCCGTTTTCTCTCTTTCCTTTCTTTCTCTGTTTGGCGGCCTGCTCCTTGCCCGTGATCGGGGCAGTGCGTTCCTTATGCGTCTGTATACGTCGCCGTTGCGCCCGGTGGAATATATCCTGGGCTACCTGTTCCCCTGCTCCCCATCGGTCTGCTCCAGGGGGCGGTCTGCTTTGCCGTGGCGCTGTGCCTGGGGCTGCCGTTTACCCCGCGCCTGTTCCTTTCCTGGCTCGCGCTCCTGCCCGCCGCATTGCTGTATGCCGCGCTGGGGCTGGCATTGGGCTGTTTGATGGGGGAGCGCCAGGTGGGCACGGTCTGCGGCACCCTGATGACCAATTTCTCTGCCTGGCTGTCGGGCGTCTGGTTCGATATCTCCCTGCTGGGGGATACCTTTGCCGCCGTGTGCCGCACGCTCCCTTTCTATCACGCGGTAGAACTTTCGTGTGCGGTGCTGGTGCCGGATGGCACAGTGGGGGAGCATCTCTGGGTCTGCCTTGCCTGGATGGCCGGGGCCCTGGTGCTGGCCGTCGTCTGTATGGCGCGGCGCATGCGCCATCCATGACCGGATGGCAGATATAAAACAGCCCGGAGGGGCAGGCAAGGCCTGCCCCTCCGGGCACTTTATCGCACAAGGGTCACGCCTGGCGGCGCGGCGGGATCGCCTGCAACAGGATCAGCGGGACCATGTCATTCAGCGTCAGGACGAACGCCTGCGAGAATTCTTCATACAGCATGGCAACGGCCCGATCCAGCAGTTCTTCATAGCGCCCGGCGCCCTTGGCCATGTTCCCCTGCGGCGCCTCCGCCGGCGGGCAGAAGGGGGCCAGCGTTTTGACCAGGCAGATCAGCGTATTGCGGTCGCCGGAGGCCAGCATCTCCCGATATCGCTTGGCACGGGAGCGTGCATCCGGGGGGCAGTCTGCCTCCGTCAGGGGGGAGATGCTTTGACAGAGCGCGAGCAGGGCATCGGCAGACAGGAGCGGCTGGATGGCCTGTACCAGCACCTCGTTATCCGTGGGGATGAAGATGGCGGCATCCCCGTGCGCGTGCAGGGGGCGCAACTGGTAATAGGTGCGCACGCCAGTGCCAAAGTCCCGCGCCGCGATCTCTTCCATGCGGCAAACACCGCTGTTGCCATACAGCACCAGGTCTCCTGTCTGATACATAATTCCCTCCGTTATAAAACGGGCCAAAGGTATTCATACGACACACCCATGACCCGTTTTCTGACGTTTTTGATGTACGATCCCAGTAAAAAAAGCTTGCATACAAGGCCTTTTCCCTTATATTATATCATATTTTTTGCAAAAAAGCCAGTGGACATTTTTCACAAATTTTTCTTGCCGTCTTGTGCACGTTGCTGAAGAGGGCAAGCGCCCCGGCGGCACGCGTGCCGCCGGGGCGCAGGAAATGGGATCAGTGATAATGCCGGATGAGGCCAAAGGCCTTGGAGAATTCCATCACCGGGATGGGGGCAAGGATCAGGCCCAGGGCGATGAGATACATGTTCCAGGGCAACAGGACCATCCCGAACAGGGTATTGAGCGGGGTGAAGAGCACCAAAGAGACCAGCGCCAGCGAGATGAGCGCGGCCAGGTTGAGCATCCGGTTGCTAAAGGGCCCGATGCGGAACAGGGAATGGGCCGAGCGCATGTTGTAGGCCTGCACGACCTGGGAGAGCGCCAGCACGGCAAAGGCCATGGTGCGGCCGCCCACCGGCCCCATCATCGTTTTCCCGATGTAGTAGGCCAGCAGGGAGATCCCACCGAACAGGCACCCCTGCAGGGCGGTCTGCAGGCCGTAGCCGTGGGAGAATATGCCTTCGTTGCGGGGCTTGGGCTTGCGGTCCATGATGTCGTCTTCCACGGCCTCCATCCCCAGGGCGATGGCGGGGAGGCTGTCAGTGACCAGATTGATCCACAGCAGTTGCATGGAGAGCAGCGGGGAGTCATGCCATAGCAGCATGGCAAAGAACACCGTCAGCACCTCGCCGATGTTGGTCCCCAGCAGGAAGCCCACGACCTTTTTGATGTTGGCATAGATGCCGCGCCCGTTGCGCACCGCGTGGACGATGGTGGCGAAATTGTCATCGGTCAGGGTCATGTCGGCGGCGCCCTTGGCCACATCCGTACCGGTGATGCCCATGGCGCATCCGATATCGGCGGCCTTGAGGGCGGGGGCATCGTTCACGCCGTCCCCGGTCATGGAGACGACCTCGCCCTTCCGCTGCCAGGCCCGGACGATGCGGATCTTATTCTCCGGCGATACGCGGGCGTAGACGGCGATGCCCGAAACGGCTGCATCCAGTTCCCGGTCGTTCATGGCATCCAGTTCTGCCCCAGTGATCGCCCGGTCGCCCGGTTGCAGGATGCCCAGCTCCCGCGCGATGGCAGAGGCCGTGATCACGTGGTCACCGGTGATCATCACCGGCTTGATACCGGCGCGGCGGCAGATGGCAACGGCCTCCTTGGCCTCCGGCCGCGGCGGGTCGATCATGCCGACCAGACCCACGAGCGTCAGATCGTTTTCCAGTTCTTCGCTCTGCGCGGTGCGGGGGAGGGTGGGGATCGTCTTGACCGCTACCGCCAGCACACGCAGGGCGTCTTCACTCATCTGGTGGTTGGCGCGCCGGGCGCTCTCCAGGTCACCGCTGGTACAGCGCGTGGCCATGATATCAAAGGCGCCCTTGACGATGACCACGTATCGCCCGTCCATTTCGTGGACGGTGGTCATCAGCTTGCGGTCCGAGTCAAAGGGGAGTTCAGCGCGGCGCGGATAGCGGCGTTCCAGGCTCTCCTTTTCCATCCCGGCACGTCGCGCCGCACTGACGATGGCCGTCTCGGTGGGGTCACCGATCGCCGTCTCGCTCCCATCTGCCCCGCAGGTGACCGTGCCGTCACAGCACAGGGTGCCCAGTTGGAGCAGGCGGCGCAATTCTTCGTTGCCCGGCGCATCGGAGGGGACGATCTCTTGCGTTTTGTCCAAATACGCCTTGACCAGGGTCATGCGGTTCTGCGTCAGCGTGCCGGTCTTATCCGAGCAGATGACGGAGGCAGAGCCTAGCGTCTCTACGGCGGGCAGGCGGCGCACGATGGCATTTTGCTGTACCATGCGCTGTACCCCGATGGAGAGCACGATGGTCACGATAGCGGGGAGCCCCTCCGGGATGGCCGATACGGCCAGGGAAACGGAGGTCATGAACAGATCCAGCACTTCCAGATCGTTCATCAGCCCCACGATGAAGACCACGGCGCAGGCCGCCAGGGCCAGGATGCCCAGGTGCTTGCCCAGTTGCGCCAGTTTCAGTTGCAGGGGGGTGGAGGTCTCCTCTGCCGTGTCCAGCAGATCCGCGATCTTGCCCATCTCGGTATCCATACCGGTGGCGGTGACCACGGCGGTCGCAGTGCCGTAGGTCACACTGCACCCGGAGAAGAGCATGTTGGCCCGGTCGCCCAGCGGCGCATCAGGGGCCACGGCCGCACCGGCCTCTTTTTCCGCCGGGACAGACTCACCCGTCAGGGCCGATTCTTCACTCTTGAGGCTGACACTGTGGAGCAGGCGCGCATCCGCGGGGATAAAGTCCCCCGCCTCCAGCCGGATCAGGTCGCCGGGCACCAGCGCGCTGGCGTCCACGATCTGCTCCACGCCGTCCCGGATGACACGGGCATGCGGGGCAGAGAGGCTCTTCAGGGCGTCCAGGGCCTTTTCCGCCCGGCTCTCCTGCGCCACGCCCATCAGGGCGTTCAACACCACGATGATCAGGATCAGCGCCGGCTCAAAAAAGCCGGAAGGATCCCCTTCTACGCAGGCAATGATGAAAGAGACGGCGGCGGCGGCCAGCAGGATCAGGATCATCACGTCCTTGAACTGGTCAAGGAATCGCTGAAAATTGGTCTTTTTGGCCTTTTGCTGTAAGCGGTTCTCGCCGTATTGCGCCAGCCCTTCCTCCACCTGCGTGGCGGTCAGACCGCGCTGGGGGTCGGTGTGCAACTGTTGCAGGACTTCCTCCTGCGGGATGCTGTGGTAGTGCACGTGTGCTCTCCTCCTTGTCTTTGGGGGTAGGGATAAAAAAAGACTTTTATCACAGCGTGGCCGTGATAAAAGTCTCGTTCATCCTCACAGATCTGTGCCACCGGGCCGTGCGGCCGAGATGACGATAGCACAGCATGGCTCCCGCCATGAACTACTCCCTTTTCGGTGAAGATAGTATAACACAGCGCAAGGGCATCTGTCAAGAGGAAATTGCAATTTTTTCCGTTTATGCGCCCGCCACAGCCGGGGTGCCGCTCTCCAGTGCCTGGTTGAGGCGCTGGCGGAACTGCAACAGGGC
Source organism: uncultured Ruminococcus sp. (assembly GCA_964463735.1). GTDB lineage: Bacteria > Bacillota > Clostridia > Oscillospirales > CAG-272 > UBA1740. Next base: position 25,035 of record CAYXDB010000003.1, read on the forward strand.
ATCGGCCGTTGCCTGCGTGTGGAAATCTATCTCGCCGAAGCAGTCGCGGAGCAGGGCATCGGCCGCCGGGCGGCCAAAGGCCTTTTCATACGCCTGCAGGGCGCGGTAGTCCAAAATGCCCTCGGCAAATACCTTTTGCCGTATCGAGGGGATGGCCTCACCGTCCCGCCCGGGGTAGACCAGGAAGCAGGTGCCGGCGCCCCCTTCAAAGCCGCAGGGATCATATACGGGGTCAAAGGTTCCCTGGCTGAGAAGGTGGTAATAGAAGTTATAGCCCCAGTGCAGGAAGCCGGTGACGTGATTGGCATACATCTGGATGCCCAGGACGCGGTTGCGCTCCGGCGGGATCTGAACCAGCCGGTTGCTCAACCCCTGGCCGACCTGCCCGCCGGTGTAATAGGCCCACAGATCATCGCATTTCCCGATGAAGTGATGGATCATATGCGTGCACACGATGGGCAGGGGCACCAGCCCCTCCTCGTACAGTTCATAATGGGAGAGGGCGTCTCCACACAGGCAGCCGTCCAGCAGATCGCCGACCGTGGCGCGGGCCGCCGCATAGGTCTCGCGGTCTTTTATATCCGGCTCGTCCGAGATGTGGAAGAGCACCTTCTTCTCCAGCCCCAATTCACGCAGGAAGGCGCGCAGTGCCGGCAGGTAGGCGTGCAGGAACTTGCGATAGGCGGCGCCGGAGGCCTTCGTCTTGCGGCTGAAGAGCAGTTTTTCCCGCCCGTCTACCGTGACGTAGATGTCGGGTGCCGCCGTGGCGCCCCACTGGGTGAAGAGATGGGCGTGCTCAAAGTGCGTGATGCCGCATTCCCGCGCCAGACGGATAAAATGTTCCATCTCCGAGAAATCGAAGGAATAGTGCCCGCCCTCCCGCGTGATACGCAGGAGCTGGATGCGGCGCCGCGGCCGCTCCAGCGGGGTGTCCAGCGACGGGGTAAAGGCCGGTAGCAGGAGCATGTTCATGCCGTTTTCCGCGGCGGTGCGTACGTAAGAACGGAAGATCCGGTAGAACTCCGGGGAGAACGGCTCTACATGATACATGTCACACAGGCAATCACAGTAGAACCAGTTGGTGCACAAAAAGGTCTGGCGCGGCAGGCAGGCATCGACCAATGCCACCTGCACCGAAAGGGTGGCCAGAGGCTTGGCATCCGGGCGGTCACGCTCAAAGAAGGTCAACTGGATGGGGTAGTCCCCCGGCTTGAGGCGTTTGCCCTGCGGGTTGACGGTGAAATAGAGCGCCTGACAGCAGTCGTCATAGGCGATCAGCGCCTGCGCATCTCCCTCCTCCATGCGGAAGGTCATCCAGGGGTTGGAGGCGTTGTACAGCGGCGGGTCGACCGATTTTTCCAGTAGCATATCGCCATACAGGCCCGGCTCCTGTGCCGGTTCCAGCCCCGGGACGCGGGTATGCAATACCGGCACATAGCCCACCCGATAGAATTTCAGGGGCAGGGCAGTCTCGATACGCACGTACATGGCGTGGCGCCCGGCGGGGCTGTCCTTCCCCTGGTAGGCGACCTGGAAGGAGAGCGGCTCGTTGCGCAGGGCGGAGAACTGTGTGCGGCAGGGGAGCGCGTCATAGTTGTGGGGCATGATACGATCCAGAGAACTACATGTCTTGCATAGTAACATGGTATGATTTCCTTTCTGCAAATAGATAAGGGGTCCTCTGCCACCATTATATCACGCGGCGCAGATTTGTCAATAAAAACAGAAAAAATTCGTCTTGATTTTCTTTACCGATGATCCGTTTTTTAATTCGTATGGTATAATGGTTTAAGTAGATGAACGGAGGGGAAAACATGCAGGCGGAAGGAATGACGCGCCAGGTAGAACGGCTGTCACATGATTTTGCACAGTGTGCAAAAATATTGGCCGCGATCGGCGACGAGACACGGCAGCATCTGATCCTGGAAATGATGAAGATGGGGCATTGCAGTGGTGTCAGAGTAGGGGAGATCACCCAAAAAACGAACCTTTCCCGCCCGGCGGTGTCCCATCATCTGCAGATCATGAAAGAAGCGGGGCTGGTCAAGGTGCGCAAAGAGGGCACCCGGCATTTCTATTATTTTGACCCGGAAATGGAGATGCTGGGGCGCCTTGCCGATACCTTGCAGGCGGCCGTGGCGATCGCCCGGTCTTTACCCGACCGGCGCGGGGAAGATGACTGAGGTCACCCGCTCTGCTCTTTCGTGTGGGGAAACAGGCGCAGGATCCTACGGGAAAAAATATATTGGGAGGTAAGAAAAATGGAAGTATGGGAGATCATGAAAGAAAGGCACAGCGTCCGCCAATACAGCGACTGCGCGATCGAAGTGGAGAAGCGCGCGGTGCTGGATAGCATGGCCGCGGCCATCAATGCGGAACAGGGGCTGCACATCCAATTGATCTATGATGAGCCAAAGTGCTTTGACTCCCTGATGGCGCACTATGGGAAGTTTTCCGGTGTCAGGAACTACATCGCGCTGGTCGGGCCGAAAGGCAAAGACCTGGACGAACGGCTTGGCTATTACGGGGAGCAACTGGTGCTGAAGGCGCAGGAATTGGGTCTGAACACCTGTTGGGTGGCGATGACGCACGGTAAGAGCCGCGCACAGATCGGGAAGGGCGAAAAGCAGGTCTGCCTGATCTCTCTGGGATACGGGGCAACGAACGGTGTAGCGCATAAGAGCAGACCCATGGAACAGGTGTGCAATTATCAGGCCGACATGCCCGCCTGGTTCCTTTCCGGTGTGGAGGCCGCCATGCTCGCACCGACCGCCATGAACCAGCAGAAATTCTTCTTTACCTTGCAACCCGATGGCACGGTAAAGGTGGCGTGCGGCAAGGGCTTTTATACCAAACTGGACCTCGGCATCGTAAAATGCCATTTTGAAGAAGTAGCCGGGAAAGTGTTGCGCTAAAGCCGCGACCATAACAAAAGAGCAAGGTCATCGTTTAGATGGCCTTGCTCTTTTGCTTCGCGAAAATCAGCCGCTTTGTGGGAGGTGCCATAGGGGCTTTTACCGTTGCGCGATCCCGCCGCGGCGCGCAAAAGGAGCTGCTCTTTCGTGGCCTCCCTCCCGGAGGGAGGCATAGGTACGCAGGCTCCTTCCGTCACGTCTGCCTTACGGCATCCGCGCCACCGTCTCCCTGCGGGTCGGTCACGCCGCGGCTCTGACATGCCCCTGGCATGTCATTCACTCCCGCGTCGCCGTTCGCTTCGCTCACTACCTCCCGGAGGGAGGCCACGAAAGCGCAGGCCCCTTCCACACGCGGTGGCTACATCAGCGGAAGCGGCGCATGAGCCAGGCGTGCGGGAGGAGTTTAGCGCCCAGGCGGGCACAGCGCATGGCAAAGGTCGGCGTGCAGACCGCGCGGCCGCGGGATGCCGCGCGGAGGGCGGCCCGCGCTACCGTATCGGCATCGGTGATATAGCGTGCTTTGCGGGGGTCTGGGGTGCCGCCGGGGGATGCGTGTGCGAGAAAAGGGGTGTCGACCGGCCCGGGGCACACCGCCGTCACGCAGATGCCGCGCCCGCGCACCTCCTGCCCCAGGGCCCGGGAAAAGGAGAGCACATAGGCCTTGCTTGCCGCATATACGGCAAAATAGGGCTGGGGAGTAAAGGCGGCGGCGCTGGCCAGCGTCAGGATGTGGCCCCCTTTTACCAGATAGGGCAGGGCTATGTGGCAGAGCGTGGTCAGGGCGGTGCAGTTCAGGGCCACGGTGCGTTGCGCCTCTTCGATGCTCCGGTCACAGAAGGCGCCGCTGTACCCCACCCCGGCCCCCAGGACCAGATAGTGTATCTGCGGCATCTGTTGTGCCAAAAGGGCACGGATTTTCTGCCAGGTCGCTTCTTCGCACAGATCCAGGGGCAGACAGCGTGCGGGTAGGGGCAGGGAGGCGGCCAGTGCCTGCAGGGCGTCGGCATGGCGGGAGATCAGCCACAGTTCGTCCAGGGCCTCCCGCCGGGCCAGTTGGGCGGCCAGGGCGCGGCCGATGCCGGAGGAGGCCCCGCTGATAAGAGCGATGCGCATGTGTTCTCTCCTTTCTTTGAAAAAGGCTTTGAAAAAAGTTCCGCATGGAAAGAGACCCGTGCGGCGTGAAAATAATCTTCACGCCACACGGGTAGGGATATCTGTCAGGCCTTTGCCTCGCAGTAGCGGCACCGGTAGATGCGCCGCGCCCCGTCTGTCAATTGGAACACATGGGGCAGCTCCTGTTCACAGGAGGTGATACAGCGCGGGTTGTGGCAAAAGAGGACGTTGGTCAGCGTGGCCGGGAGTTCTACGGCGCGCTTTTCCACCAGATCCCCCTCGTGGATCACGTTGACGGTGGCGTGCGGCGCCACATAGCCGATCACATCTTCGTTCAGCGGCACATTGGCGGCGATCTTGATGATGTCCTTTTTCCCCAATTTGGCGCTGGCCGCGCGTTGGATCAGTGCCATGGGGGCGTCCAGCGCGGCCAGATCCAGCAACTCATACAGCCGCATGCCGCAACCGGCCGGGATATGGTCGATCACGATCCCGTTCTTGATTGCATCGATCTTCATACCTTCCCTGCCTCCTGCAACAATTTTAATATCAGCGCCATGCGCATGTATTTTCCGTTCAGCACCTGTTTGAAGTAGCAGGCGCGGTCATCCTGGTCGACCGCCACGCTGATCTCGTTCACGCGCGGCAGGGGGTGCAGGATGGAAAGATCACGCTTGGCATTTTGCAGTTTCTGCGGCGTCAGGATATAACTGTCCTTCAGGCGCAGATAGTCTTCTTCGTTCGGGAACCGCTCGCCCTGCACCCGGGTCATGTACAGCACGTCAAGGGACGGGATGGCCCCCTCCAGGTCGGCCGTTTTTTCATAAGGGATGCCATGGGCACACAGCACGTCCTTTTCCACGTAGCCGGGCAGTTTCAACTCATCCGGGGAGATGAGGACGAAGCGGATGTCGTCATAGCGGCACAGGGCGTGGATCAGGGAATGGACCGTGCGCCCGTATTTCAGGTCGCCGCACAGACCGATCGTCAGGCCGCCCAGGCGTCCCTTTTCCCGGTAGATGGTCAGCAGATCGGCCAGCGTCTGCGTGGGATGGCAGTGCCCGCCGTCCCCGGCGTTGATCACCGGTACACCGGCGTGGGTGGCCGCCACCAGCGCCGCCCCCTCCTTGGGATGGCGCATGGCAATGATGTCAGCATAGCAACTGACGATGCGTGCCGTGTCCGCCACGCTCTCCCCCTTGGAGGCAGAGGAACTTTTCGGGTCGGAGAAGCCCAGCACATGCCCCCCCAGTTCATACATGGCTGCTTCAAAGCTCAGGCGCGTGCGGGTAGACGGTTCAAAAAACAGGGTCGCCAGTTTCTTCCCCTGGCATACGTGCGCGTATTTCTCCGGGGCGGCGATCATATCCTGCGCGGTCGCCAGTAACTGGTCGATCTCCGCAACCGACAGGTCGGTAATATCGATAATGCTTCTCATGGCGCCTCCTTCAGGCACGGGCCCCGTATGTGGCCAGATAGGCACGGATACGCGCCACATGCTCTGCATTCTTCGGTGACTCTTCCAAATAGGCGATCAGATCGTATACGTCCACCACGGAATAGACCGGGAACCCATAGGTATCGCTGATCTCCGCCATGGCCGAACGGTCAGAGAGGCCCTTTTCCTTGCGGTCCACCATGACAAAAGCGGCCGCCACCGTCACACCGTCCAGATGGGAGAGTATCTCCATGCTCTCGCGGATGGCTGTCCCCGCGGTGATGACGTCTTCCACGATCACGACTTCTTCCCCGGCATGCGGCCGGTACCCGACGAAAACGCCGCCTTCCCCATGGTCTTTTTCTTCCTTCCGGTTGAAGAAGAAGGGGAGGTCCAGCCCCTCGCCCGCCAGGGCGCAGGCGACCGATACGGCGATCGGAATGCCTTTATAGGCCGGGCCGTAGAGCACGGCATGCTTTTTGCCCAGCGCCGCCTGGTATGCCTGAGCATAGAATTGCCCCAGGCGGGCCACCTGCGCCCCGGTCTTGATATCGCCCGCATTGATGAAATAGGGGATCTTGCGGCCGCTCTTAGCGGTGAAATCGCCAAATTTCAGTACGCCGGCCTCCTCTAAGAATTGGATAAACGCGTGCTTGTAATTTTCCATATCTGCCTCCTTATCCGATAAATTCCTGTACACAGCGTTCATAGGCCGCCACCGGGTCGGCGGCCGCCGTGATGGGGCGCCCCACCACGATAAGATCCGAGCCGATCTCCCGGGCGCGGGCCGGTGTGGTCACACGCATCTGGTCGCCCTTTTCTCCATCCGCGAAGCGGACGCCGGGCGTCACAGTCAGGAACTGTGGGCCGCAGACCGCATGCACGCGCCCTGCCTCCAGCGGGGAACAGACCACCCCGTCCAGGCCGGCGCGGCAGGCGTTCTGCGCGTAGTGCAGGACCACATCCTCGATCGGCGCATGGATCAGCAGATCCCGTTCCATGCTCTCCTGCCCGGTGGAGGTCAGTTGCGTGACGGCGATCAGCAGGGGGCGCGTACCGTCCGGGCGCGTCAGCCCCTCCAGGGCGGCCTCCATCATCGCCACCGTGCCACCGGCGTGCAGGTTGCAGATGTCCACCTCCATGCGGGAGAGAACGGCCATGGCCTTTTTCACGGTGTTCGGGATGTCGTGGAGCTTCAGATCCAGGAAGATCTTGTGCCCCCGCCGCTTGATCTCCCGCACGATGGCGGGCCCTTCAGCATAGAACAGTTCCATGCCGATCTTCACAAAGGGGCGTTTCTCCCCAAATCGGTCTAAAAATGCAAGCGTCTCCTGCGCACTGGCAAAATCGCATGCAATGATCACATTTTTACGCACGGTAAGCACCTCCTATGATCTCAGATAAAGTAGTAATGCCATAGCGGTCCATCACCTCCGGCAGGGCGGCGATGATATCGCGGCAGGCGTAGGGTTCTACCAGGTTGGCCGCGCCAATCTCCACGGCAGAGGCCCCGGCCAGCATCATTTCTATCACGTCCTCCGCACAATGGACGCCGCCCATGCCCACCACCGGGATGTGCACGGCCTGCGCGACCTGATAGACCATGCGCAGGGCGACCGGGAAGATCGCCGGGCCGGAAAAGCCGCCCATGCGGTTGGCCACGACCGGGCGCCGGGTGCGCAGGTCGATGCGCATGCCCAGCAGGGTGTTGATCAGGCTGATGCCGTCTGCCCCGGCCTCCTCACACGCGCAGGCGATCGACACGATGTCAGTCACGTTCGGTGAGAGTTTGACGATCACCGGTTTGGTCGTGACCGCTTTGACCGCCCGCACCACGGCGGCGGCCGATGCCGGGTCGGTACCAAAACTCATGCCGCCGCCGTGCACGTTGGGGCAACTGATGTTGACCTCCAGCCATCCTACGATGTCCTCTGCATCCAGCCTCTTGCAGGTATAGACATAATCCTCTATCGAAAAACCGCTGACGTTGGCCATCACCTTCTTGTGGAAGACGCGGCGCAGGCGGGGCAACTCTTCTGTGATGACGCGCTCTACCCCCGGGTTCTGTAATCCCACAGAATTGATCATCCCCGCCGTGCATTCTGCAATGCGCGGGGTGGGATTGCCAAAACGTGGCTCCCGCGTGGTACCTTTGAAGGAGAAGGTGCCCAGGCAATCGATGTCATACAGTTCCGCAAATTCATAGCCGAAGCCAAAAGTGCCGGAGGCGGGGATGACCGGGTTGTCCAGCGGGATGCCGCAAAGTTCTGTTTTCAATCGTTCCATAGGATCTCCTCCGTGCGCATGACGGGGCCGTCCCGGCAGATGCGCTTGTCCCCGGCGATGGTGTGGCAGGAACAGCCCATGCAGGCGCCAAAGCCACAGCCCATGCGCTCTTCAAAGCTCATCTGCCCCGGGGTGGATGCCGTGCGATGGACGGCGCGGAGCATCGGCTCCGGCCCGCAGGCGTAAAAATATGTATACTGTTCCGGGTATGCATCGGTCACGAAGCCGCGCTGGCCGTAACTGCCATCGGCCGTCGTTACCGTCACATGGCACCCCAGCGCCCGGAATTCTTCTTCATAAAATACCTCGCACTGGCGGTTAAAGCCCAGCACGACGGAAACGGCCTTGCCCGCCGCGCGCAATTGGCGTGCCAGCAGGTACAGTGGGGGGACGCCCACGCCGCCCCCCAGTAGCAGGGGCCGGTCCCCGGCGGGCGCAAGGTCATAGCCGTTGCCCAGGCCGGTCAGCACGTCCAGCTGGTCCCCGGGGCGCATTTTGGCCATCTGGGCGGTGCCCCGCCCCACGGTCTTGTAGATCAGCGTCAGTATATCGCCCTCCCGGTCGCAGACGGAGATGGGGCGGCGGAGATAGAGGCCATCCAGCCGGATGTTGACGAATTGCCCACTGTGCGTGATGGCAGATGTGTCGCCTAGGAGGCGCAGGCGGTAGACCTGCGCACAGAGGCGCGTCTGCTCGGTTATGGTAAACAGTCCCTGTTTCATGATACCGTCCTTTATGCGTTGATCGTGGAGATCGTGAGGGTGGTCTCCTCCAGCACGTCCAGCAGGACGCGCACCGTATCCAGCGAGGTGAACATGGTCACATTGTTCTCGGTCGCCAGGCGGCGGATCTTCTGCCCGTCGCTTTCTTCCAGCGAGGCGCCCACGTCCCGCGTGTTGATCACGTAGGCGATGTGCCCCTGCCGGATGGCATCCGGGATGTCCTCGCTCCCGTCGCTCAATTTCTTCAGGACATGGGTGCGGATGCCGTGCCCCTTCAGGAAGGTGGCGGTGCCGCTGGTGGCCAGGATGTTGAAGCCCAGGTTGTAAAAACGCTGGATGAGCGGGAGTACCTCGTCCTTGTCCTTGTTGGCCACCGTGACGAACACAGAGCCGTAATTCTGCAGGTGCGTACCGGCGGCCTGCAATGCCTTGTACAGGGCGCGGTTCAGTTTATCATCATAGCCGATGGCCTCCCCGGTGGATTTCATCTCCGGGGAAAGGTAGGCATCCAGCCCCTTGATCTTGTTGAAGGAGAAGACCGGCACCTTGACATAGTACCGCTTCTTTTCCTCCGGATACAGGGCAAACAGCCCCTGCTCTTTGAGCGAGCGGCCCAGGATGACCTCGGTCGCGATGTCGGCCAGGCTGTACCCCGTAGCTTTGGAGAGGAAGGGGACGGTACGGGAAGAGCGCGGGTTGACCTCGATGATATAGACCTGCTCCTGCTGGTCCACGATGAACTGGATGTTGTACAGGCCGCGGATGCCGATCCCCAGCCCCAGTTTTTTGGCGTATTGCAGGATGATCCCCTTGACATGATCGGAAATGCTGAAGGTGGGGTATACGCTGATCGAGTCGCCGGAGTGGATGCCGGTGCGCTCTACCAGTTCCATGATGCCGGGGACGAAGACGTCCTGCCCGTCGCAGATGGCATCTACCTCCACTTCCTTGCCCTGGATGTATTTATCGACCAGCACCGGCTTGTCCGCGTCAATCTCGACCGCGGTCTTGAGGTAGTGGCGCAGCTGTTTCTCGTCCGCCACGATGCGCATGGCACGCCCCCCCAGTACGAAGCTGGGGCGCACCAGCACCGGATAGCCGATCTCGGCCGCCGCGGCCACGCCGTCTTCAATGCGCGTCACGGCCTTGCCCTCCGGCTGCGGGATGTGCAGCTCCTTCAGGATCTTTTCAAAGCTGTCGCGGTTCTCGGCCCGCTCGATGGCGGCGCAGTCGGTACCGATGATGGTGACGCCGCGCTCCATCAGCGGCTGTGCCAGGTTGATGGCCGTCTGGCCGCCTAGCGATGCGATCACGCCTTCCGGCTTCTCAAAGTCCAGGATGGCCATCACGTCTTCCGGCGTCAGCGGTTCAAAATACAGTTTGTCGGCCGTGGTGTAATCGGTCGATACGGTCTCGGGATTGTTGTTGATGATGATCGCTTCATACCCCTCGCGCCGGATGGTCTGCACCGCATGCACGGTGGAATAGTCAAATTCCACCCCCTGCCCAATGCGGATCGGGCCGGCCCCCAGTACCACGATCTTGCGGCGGTCGGTCAGGCGGGAGGCATTCTCCCCGGTATAGGAAGAATACAGGTAGGCGATGTATTTGCCGGTGTGCAGGGTGTCCACCATGTGGAATACGGGCGTGATGCCGTTGTCCCGCCGCAGGCGGTAGATCTCCACCTCCGGCATGCCCCAGGCAGAGGCCAGATAAGCGTCTGAGAAGCCGGTCTGCTTAGCCATGCGCAACGTGGCCAGGTTCCCACGGTGTGCGCGGATCTCGTTTTCCGCCGCCACGATGCGGGCAAAGGAGGAAAGGAACAGCGGGGTGATCATGGTCGCCTGATGGAGTTCTTCGATCGTGGCGCCGCGGCGCAACAGTTCGAACACGGCATAGAGCGTGTCATCCCGGAAGTCCTTGAGGTAGGCATAGAGTTCCTGCTCGCTCATGCGGTCAAATTTCGCCAGGTGGAAATGGCATACGCCCGTCTCCAGCGAACGCACTGATTTCAGCAGGCATTCTTCTAAGGTGGCGCCGATGCCCATGACCTCGCCCGTCGCCTTCATCTGCGTGCCCAGCGTGTTGGGCGCGTCGGCAAATTTATCAAAGGGGAAGCGGGGGAATTTGGCCACCACGTAATCCAGCGCCGGCTCCATGGCGGCAGTGCCGCCCGCCACCGGGATATCCTCCAGCGCCATGCCCACCGCGATCTTGGCCGTGACGCGGGCGATGGGGTAGCCGCTGGCCTTGGAGGCCAGTGCCGAGGAACGGGATACGCGGGGATTGACCTCGATCAGGTAATAGCGGCTGCTGTATGGATCCAGGGCAAACTGCACGTTGCACCCGCCCTCGATCTTCAGGGCGCGGATCAGCCGGATGGCGCTGTCGTTCAGCATACGGCGGTCTTCTTCACTCAGGGAAAGGATCGGTGCCACCACGGCAGAGTCCCCGGTGTGTACCCCCACGGGGTCGATATTCTCCATCCCGCAGATGGTGATGGCGTGGTCGCGGGAGTCCCGCATGACCTCAAACTCGATCTCCTTGTAGCCGCGCACGCTCTTTTCGATCAGCACCTGGTGCACCGGGGAGAGCTTGAAGGCGTTGAGCCCCAGCTCGATCAGTTCCTCTTCGTCATTGGCGAAGCCGCCACCGGTCCCCCCCAGGGTAAAGGCCGGGCGCAATACGACCGGGTATCCGATCTCGGCGGCGGCGGCCCGGGCCTCTTCCAGGTCATAGGTGATGCGGGAGGGGATGACCGGCTCGCCAAGCGACTCGCACAGTTCCTTGAACAGCTCGCGGTCTTCTGCCCGCTCGATGCTCTCGCTGGAGGTGCCCAGCAATTCGACATTACACTCGCGCAGCACGCCCTTCTTTTCCAATTGCATAGCCAGGTTCAGCCCCGTCTGCCCACCGATGCCGGGCAGGATGGCATCCGGCCGCTCATAGCGTAGGATCTTGGCGATGTATTCCAGCGTCAGCGGCTCCATGTACACCTTGTCCGCAATAGAGACGTCGGTCATGATCGTGGCGGGGTTGGAGTTGCACAGGATGACCTCATACCCCTCTTCTTTCAGGGCCAGGCATGCCTGGGTG
>CAYXDB010000004.1:0-32105 GCA_964463735.1 uncultured Ruminococcus sp.
CTACCTCCCGGAGGGAGGCCTGTATTGCGCGGCTCCTTCCGCGCCCGGAGGGAGGCCACGCGAAGGTTACGCAGCGAGCATAATGAAACGACCCCTTTTGCCATCGGTGCTTGCCTTAGCGCTCCCGGACGGCGCAGAGCAGCAGGGCGGCATCGGCACGCGTCAGGGGCGCGGTGGCGGCCCCCTGGTCGGCCCCCACGAGGGGCAAAAGGCCGGCGTCATACAGCGCATAGACCGCACTGCGTGCCCATACGGGGATCGCGGCGCTGTCCGTCACGGCCGCGGGGACCGCATCGGCCAAGGGCAGTGACAGCAGGCGGGACAGGACCATAGCCGCCTCTGCCCGCGTGATCGCCTGGTCGGGCTGGAAGTAGAGCCCGGCCCCATCAAAGGTGCCATTGACATAGCCGTATAATTGAGCCGTGGCCACGTAGGGGCGCACTGCATCGGCTATGGCGTCGTCATCATCGAACCAGGTCCGCTCCATCCCCTGGGCGGGGGTGCACCCGGCACTCTTCATGGCCATCACCAGGAAATCCGCCCGGCTGATGGTGCCGTCCGGGGAGAAGAGATAGTCATCCCCGCTGATCGTACCGATCATCACACCCGCTTCGGTCAGGGTCAGGGCGGCACTGTGCGCGGCATGCCCGCGCATGTCGGCATAGACCAGCGTGTCGGTACGCGCCTTGACCTGGACCTGCACGGTCGCGACCTCCGAGTAGTTCCCGTAGGTGTCTTGCGCCACATAGGAAAAACTGTCGCTCCCGCTCTTGCCGGAAAGGGGCGTGTAGCGGTATTCCCCCGTCTCTTCCGACACGCGCAGATATCCTTTGGTGGGGTAGGAGACGATCAGATAGCGCAGGGCATCTCCTTCTGGATCCTGCGCGTGCATCGTGCCGAACACCGTAATACCCGCCTGCGTGCTGACCGCCAGCGACCGCGCATCCAGTTCCTGCACGGTGGGGCCATAGTTGACGCATTCGATCCATTGCAGGGAGCATTCCAGTGCGGTCGTGGCCCTGGTCTGATCCACGCAAAAGCGGAAGGTGGCGCTCTCTACCGCGGCGGAAGCAGGGTACAGGGCAAGGGAAGACAGGCTCTCGCGGGGCAGGATCTCACCGGCCACCGCCGCGCGGTCGCCCACCTTCAGCACCCCGGCGCTGGCATCAGGCAGGGAAAGGAGCGTCACGGTGTCGATGCGTGACAGCCCCAGCGCCTGTTTGAAGTCCACCTCGGAAAAACGGATGGGCTCTCCTTTTTCTCCGCTCTTGCGGAGGGAGGCAGAGGCGGCCAGGTGATCCGCCCCGTAACTGAGGCGGGTGTAGGCGGAGGCGGGGAGGGCCAGCGGGAGCAACAGGGAGAGAAGCAGGGCAAGGGAGAGAACGATCCTTTTCATGTGTGGTATCCTTTCCTTTTCGTTTTTTCACCGTCTATTTTCTACCCGTTTTCCCGCCTTTATGCAAAAAAGGGGAAAAGACTTGTTTTTCCCCGGGCGCCATGGTACAATAGCGGCAGGCGGCATCCAAGTGGCGCCGCGCCATACAGAAGGGAGAGGGCCAGGTGCCCGATGGATCATATGGAAAAGAAAGACCCGATCAAACAACTGGAACAGCCAGAACGGGATGGCAGGATCCCCGTGCTCGTCAGCGCCTGTTTGCTGGGCAGATGCTGTCGCTACGATGGGGGGAGCCGCCCGGTCCCGGGCGTGCTGGCGCTGGTCGATCATCCGGGCGTGCGCCTGCTCCCGATCTGCCCGGAGGTGGATGGCGGCCTGCCCACCCCGCGCCCCCCAGCGGAGCGGGTAGGGGCGCGGGTCATGAACACCGCCGAGGCTGATGTGACAGAGGCCTATGTGCGCGGCGCGGCGCACGCCTGCCGTCTGGCACAGCAGGAAGGGGCCACGCTGGCACTCTGCAAGGCGCGTAGCCCGTCCTGTGGCAACCGCGAGATATATGACGGCAGTTTCTCCGGCAGGTGCGTTCCCGGGCGGGGCGTGTGTTGTGAAATGCTCTCCGCGCAGGGGGTGACGGTATATAATGAAGAAGAATTGGGCCTGTTGCTCCAGCACCTCCCGTACGCCTGATAGGGCCTGCCCCTGCGATGCAATTTGCCCCCCTCTTTTTTACCGGGAAAGTCGCGCACGAGATCTGCGAAAGAGTGAAAAGAAAAAAGGAAAAGCCGCGTGTGCGGCTTTTCCTTTTTGTATAACGAAATGCTTTTTGCTACCGCAAAAAGCTACCTGACTTCTTCACTATTCACTATTGCCTATAACTTTCCAAAGGTCAATGCAATTCTCCCCGCAAAGCGGGATTTCATCACGAAGTGATCTCATCCATCGCAGATGGATTTCTCCCGCCGGAGGCGGATCTAACTAAAAAGCCATTCGCATAAGCGAATGGCTTTTTTATGGCTGCGGAATAGGGATTTGAACCCCAACAAACAGAGTCAGAGTCTGTCGTGCTGCCATTACACAATTCCGCAATATCTGGTGACGGATAGTATTATAGCAAAGAAAAAGTCATTTGTCAAGGGGGTGAGGCAAGTTCTTGCAAAAAAATTTGCAAAAATTTGCAAAGGATCTTGCCAGGTAAATGATAAAAGTAAATTTCACGGTGGCAGAAGAGCGGAATGCAGCGCGGGAAAGCTCTTGCCCCCGGCCCGTTTCCCCCGCCTGCTTGCGCGAGAGGGTGGGAAAGGGGGCCGGGGACGCGTCAGTTGCGTTTTTTGAGACGGAAAAAGAGCCGAGCAAAGGCATTTCCGTTCCAGGGGAACAGGGGATAGAGATAGTGGCGGCGGCCGTTGATCGTTTCATTGGTGGCAAGGAGGAGGGCGATGCAGAGCAGCCCCAGGCACAGCCCCCAGAGATCCCACAGCGCCACCAGCCCCAGTAACAGCATCCGCAGGAATTTGAAGGCATAGCCCAGTTCCGGATTCTGCTGGGTGAAGCTGGCGATGGCCACAAAGGCCATATATAAAATGACCTCCGGGATCAGCCAGCCGGCCTGCACGGCAAAATCCCCCAGGATCAGGCCTCCCACCACGCTCAGGGCACCGGCCAGCATGTCCGGCGTGTTCATAGAGGCCAATTTCAGCCCGTCTATGGCGATCTCCACCAGATACAGTTGCAGCAGGATAGGGAGGGCCCCTTCTTCCTGCGGGAGCAGGAAAAGGAGCCACTGTGGCAATAGATCCGGGTGCTGGATGGCCAGATACCAGAGTGGCGTGACCAGCAGGGAAAGGAGAAAGGTCAGGTGGCGCACCAGCCGCAGATAACAGCCGGTGAGCGGGGGAAAATAAAAGTCGTCTGTCTCCTGCAGGAAGTCAAAGATGCCGGTGGGGAGCACCATGACCTGCGGGCAGGTGTCACACAGGATCAGGACGCGCCCCTCCAGCACCTCGGCGGCCGCGGCGTCCGGCCGCTCCAGCAGGCGGATCTTGGGAAAAGGGTTGTACCAGCGGCGGCGGATGAGCGTTTCGGCCAGGCTCTGCGCCCCCAGCGTCAGGGCCGTTGGCGGGAGGGAACGGAGGCGGTCGACCAGCATCTGCACGTATTGCGGGTCGGCCCGGCCGCGCATATAACAGACGATCACATCGGTCTGCGAGGGGCCGCAGATGTTCAGATGATGCATGGTCAGGGCGGGGTCCCGCACCCGGCGGCGGATGAGCGCCGTGTTGTAGATCAGCGTCTCTACAAAGCCGTCCCGCGCCCCCTGCAATACCCGGTCATTTTCCGGCTCCTGCGTGTTGCGGGCGGGGTAGGTGCGGGCATCGATCACGATCGCCTCCGGCCCGAAGGTGCTGCCCAGCATCACAGCCGCGCCGGAGAGCACCATCATGCGCAGAAAGGCAAGATCGTGTGAGCGATCTACTTCCACATAGGGGACGTGCGCGTCGGCAAAGTGGCGGCAGGCATCCGCAATGCCCGCCCCCATAGCGGGCAGGCCGAGAAAGTATTGCATCATGCGTTGCATGGTGCCCCCGTCGATAAAACCGTCGATGTAAAAGAGCGTCATCTCGTCCGGCCCGACCAGCAGGCGGCGCTCGATCACGTCAAAATTCTCGTCCACGCGCAGTTGGCGGTGCAGCAGTGCCACATTCTCGGAATAGTGCTCGGATAACGCCTCCATACTTCCTCCTCAGGGCCCCAGTGGGATACAATGATCCTAGTGTGCCCGGGGAGAAAGAAGGTTATGCATGCGCTTCAGAACACACGGGTGTCAGTTTTCGATCAGCAGATGATGCACACCGTCCAGAGAGATGGCATTCCCCGCTTCGTTTCCTTCGCCCAGACCGTTGGCCTGGCATACCGCGGCACATTTCTTGTGATAGCGGGCACAGACGGAGAAAAGGTCGTCGCCCTCCTGCGGGTAATAGACGATCACGCGGTTCCCGCCGCGCTCGACCGGCAGACTGCGATCCGGCTCTGCCTCGGCCAGCATGTGCACCGTCTCGGTGGCGGTCGCGCGCAGGGTCAGGGCGATCTCCGCGTCTACTGCCAGCGCCGTAGGCTCCAACCGCCCGCGCACAGAAACGCAGGTGCCGTGGCACTCAAAGCTGGGGGCCTCGCCGGCCGGTATGGCCAGATCGGTCTCCACGCGGAAGGGGAGGGGGATATCTGCCGCGCCCAGCGCACCGGTCAGCGTCTCTCCCTCCGGTGCCTCTGCATAGATCATCTGGGCATGTACCTGGCCGCTGATGACGGCGCGCCCGCGCTCCACGGCCACCTGCGTGATCTCCAGATGCCCGTCTGCGTCCACCACGGTCATGGCACCTGCCGCGTCACATTCCTCCCGCTCGCGACTGCCGCTGACGGTGTAGTGCCCCATGCAGCTGCCCATGTGGCGACACACGGGTCGGTCGATATAGCGGTCGTTCATCTCATAGGCCGTGGAATACAGCGCGCGCACGACCTGTAACGTCCGGTTCCCGGCGGCATAGGCATCCAGCTCTGCCGTGATGGTAAAATGCATGGTGCCCGGCGCCTGTTCTTCCCCCGGCGTGATGCTGACATCCACCCCGGTCACGCGGCCGCAGGCGGTGCAGGTCGCCCCTGGTTCCATATGTTCGATCGGCACCTGTTCTTCCAACGGGATCTTGGTGCGCACGATATACGGGGTGCCCGTTGCCGGGGCGCACAGCGCCCGTACCCAGACCTCGCCGCGGCACAGACAGCCGCCTTCCTGCATCCGGCATTCGTTGATCAGTACCTCACCACCGCACCAGACCACATGCAATGTATCTCCGCTTTCCTCCAGATGCACCGTGTCCGACAGGGACAGCGGGGCAGAGGCGGCGCCGCACAGCGCCATCGTCTTGATGGGCGCACGCAATATCTCCAACGAGTCTTCGTCGGCCGGTGCCCCCATCCCGCGGATCACGGGCGCCACATCCTCCTCCCGTAGCAGGTGGACGCGATGGCGCAGGCGGGTACGCAGGGTCAGCTTACGCGGGCCGCCCGGGCGGCAGGTCGTGTTTTCTACCATGCTGTCACACAGCACATCGGTGGGGGCATCATCCGGCAGAGGGACGCTGAATTCGTATTCCAGCGGGAGCGTGACGGAGGCGGCCTTCCCCTCCGCATCGGCATACAGGACAGAGCAGGCGACCGTCCCAGCCAGTTCTACCCGCGTGTTGCCCCGGTATTGCCCGCTGGGGAGCACCGCCGTCCGCACGGACAGGATGCGCCGGATCTCCGGCTGGTAATCCGGCAGGGTATAGTCCCCGCTTACCTCCTGCGTGATGGGCGCGGCGGCGATATCCTGCCGCAGGTATTGGTGCGTGGCCGTCTCCTGTTGTTTTTCTATACGGTTCTCATGCTTATCTTCGCGCATCTTCTTCTCCTTTTCTCCTTTTCGGCTTGTCGGTAAGGGTGGCTCTGCTGTATCCTATGCGCGGGGCGGCCCCGTTAGAACCGATATTGACAAACGGGCGCGATGCGTGTATAATGATAGGTGCTACAGCCAGGTGGGACAGGCCACCGTGTACACGATATACATAAAGGAGAACATCATGCACGAAGCAGTAAAAGAACGGAATAGGAAACTGGGGGAAAGCGTGGTGCAGGCATTGCACGGCCGCTATTTTGAGGCCGCTTATTTTGATACAGCGGCAGAGGCAGTGGCCGCCGCGGCGGCCCTGATCCCGGCGGGGAGCAGCGTGACCTTCGGCGGTTCGGCCAGCATCTGGGAGAGCGGCCTGGTGCCGGCGCTCATCCCCGGCCGCCAGATCTGGGACCGCAGTACCGTCCCCGCGGAGGAACGCACGGCATTCGTACAGGCGCACTATTTTTCGGACTGGTATCTTTCCTCCACCAATGCCCTGACGGAGGATGGCGTGCTGGTCAATATGGACGGCATGGGCAACCGCGTGGCCTCTCTGATCTACGGGCCGCGCCAGGTCCTGATCCTGGTGGGCATCAATAAGGTGACCCGGGACGTGGACAGCGCCATCGCCCGCGTGCGCGGCACCGCCGCCCCGATCAATGCCCAGCGCTTCCCGCTCCAGACCCCCTGCCACAAGACCGGCCGCTGTGCGGACTGCCGCTTCCCGGATTCGATCTGCGCGTCCATGAGCATCATGCGCCTGTGCCGCCCGGCCGGCCGCATCCACGTGTTCTTGGTAGGGGAAACACTGGGCTTCTGACCCCCAGTAGCCGGGGGCGGGGTGCCCCTTGGTGAAAAACACAGAAAAAACTTAAAAAATACACAAAAAATACAGTTGAAAAAAAGGACACTGTGTGATATAATACCAATGTAAGGCAGGCGTGTCCTGCCCCGTATCTGTAAAATATGCGGACTACCGCAACATAAAGGAGGCTTTTATGGCAAATCGTTTTATCCTGAATGAAACATCCTATCACGGCAAGGGCGCGATCGAGAATATCGTCCCGGAACTGCGCCAGCGCGGTCTGACCCGCGCCTTCGTCTGCTCGGACCCGGATCTGGTGCGCTTCGGCGTGACTGGCAAGGTCACCGCCCTGCTGGAGGCGGCCAATTTCCCCTATACGCTCTATTCGGATATCAAGGCCAACCCCACCATTGAGAACGTCCAGGCCGGCGTAGCGGCATTCCGTGCCGCTGGTGCGGACAGCATCATCGCGATCGGCGGCGGTTCCTCGATGGACACGGCCAAGGCCGTGGGCATCATCATCCGCAACCCGGAGCATGAGGACGTGCGGAGCCTGGAGGGCGCTGTGCAGACCAAAAACCCGGCCGTGCCCACCATTGCTGTGCCTACCACTGCCGGCACGGCGGCTGAGGTCACCATCAATTACGTGATCACCGATGTGGAAAAAAACCGCAAATTCGTGTGCGTAGATCCCCATGATATCCCGGTAGTGGCGGTGGTCGACCCGGATATGATGGCCACGATGCCGAAGGGGCTGACCGCCGCGACCGGTATGGACGCACTGACCCACGCGATCGAGGGGTACATCTGCCGCGGCGCCTGGGAACTCTCTGATATGTTCCACCTGAAGGCGATCGAGATCATCGCCCGTTCTCTGCGTGCCGCTGTACGTGGGGAGGATGCAGGCCGCGAGGGAATGGCACTGGGCCAGTATGTGGCCGGCATGGGCTTCTCCAACGTGGGGCTGGGCATCGTCCACTCCATGGCACACCCGCTGGGCGCTCTGTATGACACGCCGCACGGCGTGGCCAATGCCATCATCCTGCCTACCGTCATGGAATACAATGCACCGGCCAGCGGTGAAAAGTACCGTGATATCGCCCGTGCCATGGGCGTAGAAGGCACCGAGAAGATGACGCAGGAAGAGTACCGCGCCGCCGCTGTTGGCGCTGTGCGCCAGTTGGCAGCGGATGTGGGCATCCCGGCAGATCTGAAGGCCATCGTCAAGGCAGCGGACATTCCGTTCCTTGCCCAGTCGGCCTATGATGACGCCTGCCGTCCCGGCAACCCGCGCGAGACCAGCGTAGAGGAGATCGCGGCGCTCTATCGTTCCATGATCTGATATCCGGCACCCCGTGTGTCGCGAAATAGCAAAAGAGGGCACATGCCGCATGCGGCATGTGCCCTCCTGTATTCTGACACGGCGTCAGGCTTTTTCTATCTCCAGATACAGCACGGTGTACATCGGGCAGGAGAGGGTGAGTGCGCCGTTTTCATCCGGGGTAAGGGTCTCTGACCGCGGCGGGCAGGCCCCGTCCAGGCGATATTGCGTCACATGGCACGTCTCCCCACCGGGCAGTTCCAGTTGCAGGGCAAAGGGGGCCTCTTCCTTGCCTGGTACTCCGCCATCCTGATAGCGCGTCAGGAGGACGCCGTACCGCTCTCCGTCTGTGGCGGCACAGCCGTAGATCCCGGCGGGCAGGTCGGTCAGGGGCAGGGCTGTGCCCATGCGGTACAGGTTGCCATAGAAATAGAAGGGATAGTAGCCGGGGCGGCGCTGCAGGGTGTCGGTATCGAACAGACCGCAGTAGGAGGAGGGGCGCGCATCGTAATACATGAGCATGGATAGGGTCGATGCCTGCCCCGCGCACATCACGGCGGTGGTAAAGGAGGCGCCCTTCTGCCCCTTGATGGTCTCGACCCCGCGGGTAAAGTCCTCGCCGATCCAGCCGCAGTTATAGTTCCACTCGTTCAGGATGGTCTCCACGCCGGTCATGCCGTATTGCGCCAGCAGGCGGTCATGCAGAGAGATGACGTAGCAGGCATCCTCCGGCGTGCGGCCGTAGAAATGGAAGGAGTAGAAATCCGGCCGGAGCCCCTGCGCCTGCAGGGCAGAGAACAGCTTGTGATGCAGGGAAGGCACGGCGCTGTCAAAGGACGGGCCACCGCAGAAGGCAGGGCCGCCGATCTTCAGCGTGGGGAAGGTCGTTTTCAGATAGGAAAGGGCCGTGCAGAAGAAGGTGACGAATTCTTCCTCCGTCCCCTGCCAGCAGGGGTTGGAACCGTCCGGATTCACGCAGTCCGGCTCGTTCCATATCTCCCAATAGGTGATGCCGTAATGGAAGCCGTTGGCCCACCCCTCATTGTAGTGGCGGATGATGTGGGCGCAGATCCGCGCCCATTTGGCAAAGTCGGAGGGGGGGAAGGTGCCGTGCTTGATCCCGTGCTCGATCGAGGCGCCCAGCCGGTAGAATACGTGCGTCCCGCAGGCCTCTGTGCGTGCCACGTAGGCGTCTGTTGCGCGGAAATCATAGGAGGCAGGATCGTATTCGTTGCGGGAGAAATCGCGGAATATACGGTGCACGTCTACCGTGTCCTCCCCGCCGTAGCCGGAATAGAAAGAGGCATCGTGGTTGCGTGCGTAGGGGATCCCCGCCGCGCAAAATGCCTCGTCATTCCCCGTGCCACGCACGGCAGAGCCGCCGGGGCCGTTGTTGACCGCATGCATGGGCTTGATTTTTCCGATTTCTGTGGTACAATGTAAAGTAGCCATAAGGGTATAGTTCCTTTCCGTTGCCGTGGCAACCATAAAATACCTGTTGGGAGGGGTAGAAATGGTGTACAGTATGCAGTTCCCCGTCATCCGGGATCTGGCCGTTTCTTATTATGTCTGTCAGGACCCCACCGTTTGTGACGCGCGGGTCTATCCGCCGCATGTGCACGATACGCTGGAGGCCTATGTGCTCTTAGAGGGGGACGTCTCTTTTTCGGTGGAGGGGACCGTGTATCCTTTGCACCCGGGGGATATCCTGCTCTCCCGCCCCGGGGAGATCCACCACTGCATCCTGCGGGGGCCTTCGGTACACCGCCATATGTGCTTCTGGTTCAACCCCGCGCCGGAGTTCCTCTTTGCCGGTCTGTTGCATCCCACATTGCCCGGGCACACCTGCCTCAGCCCGCAATTGCGCGACCGGGAGCGTCTTGCCGCCTTGGGGCAGGAGTGGGAGCGTGCCAGCCAGGCACAGGATCAGGCAGAGGAACTGACCCTGCTATTGGAACTGCTGTCAATCCTGCGGCGCTCCTCTCCTGCCGTACAGGGGGAGACCCCGGTGCCCGAGAGCCTGCGCGCCGTCATGCGGCAGATGGAACGGGAGTATGCCACCATACAGAATCTGGATGCGCTGGCGGCACAGTTCTTCATGAGCCGCAGTACGCTGGATCGCCTCTTCCGCGCCTATCTGCACATCACGCCGCGGCAGTATCTGGAGGACCGGCGCATGGCAGGCGCCTGTATCCTCCTGCAACAGGGGCACCCCGTATCTGCGGTGTGCACGGCCGTAGGGATGGCCGACCAGAGCCACTTTACGCGTCAGTTTCGGCGCCGCTTTGGGATAACGCCGTCGCAGTATCGCCACGCGGCCCCCGTGGAATACGCCCGATCACCGTATACAGATACAGTAAAATAAGTAAACACAGCACCAGTCCGATGGCCGACAGGACCTGCTGGGCATAGACGGACAGACCAAGGAACTGGTTGCCGCAGGATTGGATATAACTGACCAGCGGACTGACGAGCAGGGTGGTCAGGAACCCGAGCAGGCCGGTCAGGGTATTCTTGATGGCCAAGGCACCGGTGCGTTGGTCCGCGGGGACGAAATCGTAGATCAGATTGATCTCCCCACTGTTGATGCCCCCCATGCCCAGGGCGTGGCAGATGTAATAGAGCGGAAAGAGGATGTGCCCATTTTCCGGCGTGGTGCATAGACCAAAGAGGTATCCCACCGCTTCCAGGGCAAAGCAGATGATCAGCATGTGGGAAAAAGAGGTGCGGTCGGCCAGGCGCCCCAGGGGGTGGGAGACCAGGGCGCGGCTGATGCTGTACAGGGCGGCGAGCACCGCCACGAAGGTCAGGGAAAATCCCAGCTCTTTGATCTGCCAGGTGCCATAGAAGGGGGTCGTGGCGTAGTTGGTGATGCTCCACAGCACGCTCAACCCTGTGACGGCGAGAAAACGGCGGTCGCGCAAAAGGGCTAGGGTGGTGCGGCCGGCCCCTTTCGTTTCTGCCGCGCGGGGCGGTGCCTCACGGGAGAACAGGAGCGTCAAGGTGTGTGCCACCGTCAGGAAAAGGAGGGTCAGGGCGCCGCAGACGAAGGCCAGATCGTCCCGCCCGATCGCATAAAAGTGGTCGCTGATCTGCCCCATTACGAAGGAGAAGACCATCCCACCGAGCAGGGAAACGATCTCTTTGGTGGCGGTAAAGCGCCCGCGCCGGTCGTCCGGCACCAGCGACATATACCAGTTGATCTTGGGGGAGTTGATGAGGTTGTTGCCGATGTGCCCCAGCAGCAGCAGGGCGATGAACACGCCCACCTTCACCCCCTGCGTGGCTGGGAAGAGCGGCACCGCATACAGGAGCGTAAAGCACAATTGGTTCAGTATGTGGATCAGGGTGACCCAGCGCCGGACCGGCTTATCCGGTCTGCGTAACAGTGCCAGCAGCTGGAACCCCAGCCCCAGGGATACGAAGGCGGAGAGGATGCCGGTCAGCGAATCGCTCATGCCGATGGCGTCCGTCAACTTGGCAAGATAGGCCGAGGTGACCATCAAACTGATAAAATATTCAAAGGCCGCCTCCAGGATATAGAGCACGCGGGTGCGTGCATACGGGTCGCGCGGGGTGCTTTTTGCCGGTTCCATCGTGTCTCCTCGTTTTCCTGCGGTGCCCGGTGGCGACAGAAGATCGCCCCCGGCACGGTTTTTCTCTATTTTAGCATGGCTAGCAGGCCGGTTTTATGCGTTTTCGGTCAAAAAACCTGTTTTTTTGGGCAGATGCCCCGCGGGCATCCCGTCTCTTTTGTTGCATGATGCCCGCACGGGGCCGGGACGTGAAAAATCTTTCGTTCCCCACAGAAAAAGAGCCGATAAAGTGATTGACAAACCGCGCGTTTCCGGCTATAATATATGGTGTGTTTTTATGATGAAATGTGTCGCATGGGCAAGGAGGAACAGATATGCAACAGCAGAGAACGCAACAGGTCTATCAGGAATGGCTCGCACACGCGGTGGCCGATGCAGAGGTGGCCGCAGAACTGCGGGAAATGGCAGACGATACGGCAAAGATCCAGGATGCCTTTTATTGTGATCTGGCATTCGGCACGGCCGGTTTGCGCGGGATCATCGGGGCGGGCACGAACCGTATGAACGTGTATACCGTGGCACGCACCACGCAGGGGCTGGCCGACTATATCCTGGCGCACTATGCGCCGCAGGAGCGCCGCGTCGCCATCAGTTATGACTCCCGTATCAAGTCGGATCTGTTTGCCCGCACAGCGGCCGAGGTCTTTGCCGCCAACGGGATGGAAGTCTGGCTGTATCCGGAGCTCATGCCCACGCCCTGCCTCTCTTATGCCGTGCGGGAACTGCATTGCGCGGCCGGCGTCATGGTCACGGCGTCGCACAATCCCTCCGCCTATAATGGCTATAAGGTCTACGGCGCCGACGGTTGCCAGATCACAAGTGAAGCGGCCGACGATATCCTGGGCCGCATCCAGCGCCTGGATACCTTTGCCGATGTCCGCCACACCGATTGGGAGGCGGCCGTCCGGGAAGGGCGCGTGCGCTATATCCCCGATGACCTGACAGAGCGCTTTGTGCGCGAGGTGCTCTCCTGCTCGATGCTGGAGGAAGGGGAGCAGATCCGGCGCGACGTCGCCATCGTTTATTCTCCCCTGAACGGCACGGGGTTGAAGCCGGTGTTGCGTGCCCTGCAGGCGGCGGGCTTCACCCGTGTGACGGTCGTGAAAGAACAGGAACAGCCGGATGGCAATTTCCCCACCTGTCCTTATCCTAACCCCGAGATCAAGGAGGCCATGGCGCTGGGGATGACCTATGCGGCGCGCGAGCAGGCCGACCTGCTCCTGGCCACCGACCCGGATTGCGATCGTGTGGGCATCGCCGTGCGGAACAAGGCAGGCGAGTATGTGCTCCTCTCCGGCAATGAGACTGGCCTGCTGCTGCTGGATTATATCTGCGCCAAGCGGATCGCCGCCGGTCGTATGCCGCAGGATCCCGTGCTGGTCAAAACGATCGTCACGACTGACCTGGCCGACCGCATCGCCGCCTCTTATGGGGTCCGCACCGTGAATGTCCTGACGGGCTTTAAGTTCATTGGTGAGCAGATCGCACTGCTGGAAAAGGCCGGCCACCCGGAGTCCTTTATTCTGGGGTATGAGGAAAGCTATGGCTATCTGACCGGCACCTATGTCCGGGATAAGGACGCGGTCAATGCCTCCTTCCTGATCTGCGAGATGTTTGCCTATTATCAGACACACGGGGTCAGTTTGCTGGAAAAATTGGAGGAGATCTATCAGCGCTTCGGCTATTGCCTCAATTCCATGCATGCCTATACCTTCGCCGGTGCCGCCGGGTATGATAAGATGCAGGCGATCCTTTCCGCTTTGCGCGGGGATGTGACGCACATCGGCCCCTACGCGGTGGAAACGTGTCTGGACTATGCCAAGGGGCTGGATGGCCTCCCCACCTCCGACGTGTTGAAGTTCCGTCTGGCGGGCAACCACTCTGTGGTGGTGCGCCCCTCCGGGACCGAGCCGAAGATGAAGGTGTATGTATCGGTCAGCGCGCCGGACCGCGCCGCGGCCGCCGAGGCAGAAAAAGCCCTCCTCTCCGGCATAGAACAGTATCTGTGATCAACGCCCGCCGGGGGCCGTGCCACGCACGGCCCCCTTTCGCCCCCTCTTCCGTGGCGTGAGGCCACGAAAGAGGTGCGCCTTAAAAAACAAAAGGACCAGGGCCATGTGGTGACCTTGATCCTTTTTTGTTATTCGGCAGGGCCCTATCCGGGGGGCATGCCATGGGTGGTGGGGCTATGTCAGCGCTGGGCCTTGTAATCCGGCACGGCATAACGGCCGAAGGTGCGCTTGTGCGGGAAGTCCACCGGGGCACCCAGACGGTCGGAGGCGAAGGCGGCCTCCATGATATACATATCATACAGCATCTGTTCGTGCGTGACGTACTGTTCTTCCAGCCCGTCCATGGCGCGCACAAAGTTGCGATAATAGTCATGCACATCCGGTGTGGGGCGGGGGATGGTGTGCGTGGCGATGGTCTTTTCATCGCGGGGGGCCATCGTCCGGGTCAGGCCGCCCGGCGTGATGACCGGCTTGACATCCTTTTCATCCCAGTTCTTGCAGCAGACCACGCGGCATTCATCCTGCCAGTCCTCCACGATCGCGCCGCCGTTGGTACCGGTGACGTAGAAGCGGGGGAGGGAAATGAAGTTAGACGTCCCCACCTCGATGCGGGCCGTCAGACCGCCCTCGTAGAACAGATCCAGTTTGAAGCCGTCATCCACCTCAAAATTCGTGATGTGGTTGCAATGGCAGAACACGCGCTCGATCTCCCGGTCGGAGACGATGCCCACCATCTGGTCGATCAGGTGGACGCCCCAGTCATAGATCATGCCGCCGCCATGCTCCTTGTGGCCGCGCCAGTCCCCGGGGATACCGCGGGAGCCGTGATAGCGGGATTCGATACAGGTGACCTCACCCATATCACCGCTCTCGTATACCTCTTTGGTCATCAGATAGTCGCAGTCCCAGCGCCGGTTCTGATGGACGGAGAAGATGCGCCCTGCGCGGCGTGCGGCGGCGATCATATCTTCCAGATCAGAAGACGACATCGTGACCGGCTTCTCCGATATCACGTGCTTGCCGGCTTCCAGCGCCGCGATGACCAGTGGCTTATGTAACTCATTGGGGGTGGCGATCAGCACGAAGTCCACGGTGGGGTCGGCCAGCACCGCCTCATAACTCTCATAGGCGGGGATGCCGTTCTGCTTGGCCAATGCGATCTTCTGCGGGTCGATATCGTATATGCCGGCCAGATGCACCACATCACTCTTCAGATAGTGGTTGACATGCCAGGAACCCATGTGGCCGTAACCGATGATAACACCATTTTTCTTTGCCATGTTCTATTCCTCCTGCGGATATGTTCTTTTCGATACTAGTATATAATGCGTGCCGCTTTTTGTCAAGAAATTTACCGCAAAAAGCAAAAAAGAGCAATAAAATATCAGAATTGTTTTGACAAAGCAGGCACAGTGTGCTACAATAAAAAAGATATCAGGATAGGTGGGATAAGATCTTATGAGAATGAGGAAAAAGAAGAACGGTGCCGCACGCCTCCAGGCCTGCGCCCCCATGATGCGCCCCTGCCCGGACACGCCCATTGCCACGGCGGAAGTGGACTTTGGCCGCGATGCGCCCCTGCATCTGGAGATCGGATGCGGGAAGGGGGGATTTGCCTGCGCGATGGCCGCGCGCCACCCGGAGGCCTGCTTTTACGCGCTGGAGCGCGTGTCGGACGTCATGGTCCTGGCGGCCGAGAAGGCCATGCGGCAGCGTGAGGAGCGCCCGGCGGACAACCTGCGCTTTATCTTAGCGGGGGCGGGGGATCTGATGCAATATTTTGCCCCGGCGTCGCTAGACGTGATCTATTTGAATTTCAGCGACCCATGGCCGAAGAAGGGGTATGCCAAGCGCCGCCTGACGCACCGCGCCTTCCTGCAGGTGTATTTTCAATTGTTGAAGCCGGGCGGGCAATTGCGCTTCAAGACCGACAATACCGGACTTTTCGACTTCACGTTAGAAGAACTGGAAGCACTGGGTCTCTCTCCCGTTTTTGTCACGCGGGATCTGCACCACACCCCGGAAAATGCCGAAAACGTCATGACAGAATATGAAAAGAACTTTTCCGAACAGGGGATGCCCATCTGCTCGCTCCATGTCCTTGCCCCGGCATCGCCCCTGTCCCCCGTGTAAAAACAAGTGGGGCTGTCTCATCCAGACAGCCTCGTAGTCTTCCGGACTCCCTTCGGGAGTGGAAAGGCACAAAAAACAGGCCTTCCTCCCGGAGGAAGGCTACGGGGACACCGTTCGCTTCGATCGCTGTATCCCGGAGGAAGGCCTATGTTATGCGGCCTTAATAAAAAATCAAGATCATCCGCGTGATGACCTTGATTTTTTTTGTTGTATTTTTATGGTTCTATCTCAAGACCCCATTTGCTACAGCCCTTGATTTGGCCTTTTGCAGGGTCAACGGTGGGAGAAACAGTAAGCCGTGCAGGGGGAGAAGGTCTCACCGGCTCGCAGAATGCCCTCGTTGTGATGGATGGCATCCGGCTCATATTGTGTCTCCAGGCAGATCGCATGCTGGCGCTCCGGCGCCACACCGTATTTGAAGGTGGGCTCACTGCCAAGGAAATTCCCGCTGTATACCTGGATGCAGGGCAGATCGGTGTAGCAGTCGATCTGATAAGAGGAGGAACGGAGGGTCGCCGCGCGATAGAGCGTCTTGTCGCCCACCTTCTTTTCTTCCGTCTGGGTGATGAAGAAGTTGGTATCGTATCCATCCACGCCGTCCTGGCCCAACCGCTCTCCGATCGCGTGGAAGGAGCGGAAATCGTACGGCGTGCCGGTCACGTCCTGGTGCTCCCCCGTGGGGATGAGTGCATCATCCACCAGCGTGATGCGGTCGGATGATAGTTGCAGCTCCTGTTCCAAAACAGAGCCGGAGCCGATGCCGTTGGCATTGAAATAGGTGTGGTTGGTCAGGTTGATGGGCGTGTCGGCATCGCAGGTCGCCACATAGGACATCACCAGCGTGTCTTTGTCGAGGCGATAGACCACGGTCAGGTCCATGTCGCCGGGATACCCCTCTTCGGTAGACGGGCTGTGATGAGAGAATGCGATGGCATCGTCACTGTATGCCGTGACGTTCCACAGCGTCTGGCCAAATGTGCCATGCAGGTGGTTCTCGCCATCGTTGGGGGTCAGGCGGTATTCCTGCCCGTTGAGCGTGAAGGACGCGCCCTTGATACGGTTGGCCACCCGCCCGACAAAGGCCCCTTGGGAACTGTTGTCGGCCAGGTAGCCGTCCAGCGTGTCATAGCCGCAGGCAAAGTCCACACCGTCAAACAGGATCGCCTGGATGCGGCAGCCGTAGTCGGTCACTCTGACCGTCAAGATGTCATTTTTCAGTGTGTAAAGGTAAGCGGGGCGCCCATCGGGGCACTGGCCGAAAAGCGTTTTTTCCATAGATAGGTACATCCTTTCTTTTTTATGCCCTTATAGTATAACAGGTGCGGGCGGAAAAGTAAAGTCTTTTTGCAAAACTCCTTGCCGGAAATTCTCTGCGTTGCAGGAATTGACATCCGCACCGAATGCGTGTATAATGGAGACATAAGACTGTGGGAGGTACCTATGAAAAAACTGGTGATCGTGATCAACGGGCGCGGTGGCGTGGGGAAGGATACTTTGTGTGACCTGGCGGCCACGCGCTATGCTGTGACCAATCTGTCGTCCATCACACCGATCAAGGAACTGGCCGCGCGTTGCGGCTGGGCAGGGGAGAAGACGGATAAGGCGCGGCGATTCCTCTCGGACTTGAAGCGTCTGCTCATCGCCTATAATGATTATCCGACGACCTGGGCGGCCGCGCAATATCGCACTTTCCTTGCGGGGGATGACCAGATCCTGTTCATGCATATCCGTGAGCCGGAGGAGATCGATAAGTTCGTCCGTGCCACGCACGGGCAGGCTAAGACCCTGCTCATCCGCGGCGGGCGGCGGGATGCCCAGCGCGCCTCTGCCTACGGCAATCCCTCAGACGACGGGGTAGAGGACTATGCCTATGACTATTATTATGTCAATGACGCACCGCTCGACCAGGTGCGGGAAGAATTCCTTGCATTCTTAGACCGCGTGTACGAAAAGGATAGCGCCGTGCTCACAGAATGATGCAGATCAAGCCGCCGCTCCCCTCGTTGATGATCCGCTCCAGCGTCTGCGACAACTTCTGCCGCGATTCATCCGGCATGTGCGCCAGTTTCGTATGTAATCCCTCGTTGACCAGTTCGTAGAGCGACTTGCCAAACATGTTGGATTCCCAGATGGCTTTGGGGTTCTCTTCAAATTCCCGGAGCAGATATCGGACCAATTCTTCGGACTGTTGCTCCGTCCCCACGATGGGGGCGATCTCCGTCTCGATATTGGCGCGTATCATGTGGATGGACTGGGCCGAGGCGCGGAGCTTCACGCCGTAACTGCCGGACTGCCGGATGATCTCCGGCTCCTGTAAGCGCAGTTCCGCAACATCCGGCATCACGATGCCATAGCCGTTTTCGTTGACCGCTTGCAGGGCATCGGCCACCTTGTCATAGGCGCGTTTCGTCTCGGCCAGATCCCGCATCAGGGCGATCAGTTCTGCTTCATCCGCAATGTCAAATCCGGTCAGCTCGCTCATGATGCGATAGTACAGCCCGCTCTCCGGGACCAGCGTGATCTCGGCCACCCCACGGGCCAGGTCCAGCGCCTCCACCTTCCATGCGCGGATGTGCTCGCTCTTCGCCTCGGTAAAGGCGGCGGCCACCTCACCCATCTTGCTGATCTCGTCGCAGATGCATCCCACCTCCTCCAGGCAGGTGCGCCGCAGCCAGTGCCCCGCAGGAAGACTTCGCATCCAGCCGGGGAGCGTGATGCGCATCTCCGTCACCGGGAACTCCTGCAGGATCTGCTCCATGATATTGCCGATATCTTCGTTGTCCAGTTCCAGACAGTTGATCAGTGCGACCGGCGCGTTATATTTTTTCTCCAGTTCATAGGCCAGCGCGGTGGCCTCCTCGCGTTCCGGGTGCGCCGCATTGAGCACGATGGCAAAGGGCTTGCCCTGCCGGGTCAATTCTGCGGCAACGCGTTCTTCCGCCTCTACGTAACTTGCGCGCGGGATATCGCCGATGCTTCCATCCGTTGTGACCAGTATGGCGATCGTGGAATGCTCACCGATCACGCGGCGCGTGCCGGTCTCTGCCGCCTCGCGGAAGGGGACCGGTTCCTCCGACCACGGGGTGTGCACCATGCGCACCTGCCCCTCCTCGCTTTGCCCCAGGGCCTCTTCCACGATGTACCCCACACAGTCGATCATCTTGACCCGCATGTGGGTGTGCTCTCCTAACAGTACGTTG
The DNA here is from genome assembly GCA_964463735.1 of uncultured Ruminococcus sp. Taxonomy (GTDB): domain Bacteria; phylum Bacillota; class Clostridia; order Oscillospirales; family CAG-272; genus UBA1740. Next base: position 18,890 of record CAYXDB010000004.1, read on the forward strand.
ACGGCTTCGTCCGGGATGAATTTCGGCTCCGTCGTCATCACCGTCTTTCCGGAGCCGGCCTGCGGCAATTCATCGATCGCACGCGTGCGGTCGTATTCGTTTGCGATGTGGGGGATCACCGCGCTTTCCATAAATCTGCGGATAAAGGTAGATTTCCCGGTGCGCACCGGCCCGACCACGCCTATATAAATGTCACCACCGGTGCGAGATGCAATGTCCTGGTAGATGGATGTGCTGGCCATTTTGGATATCCTCCGACTCTCTTTTTTGCTATATGCATATGAGCCGGTCGCGGTATTTATGACAGTTCCTGCGCGGCCCTGTCGCCTTTTTGCGCGGCGGGCGCCAGCGCCAGATCGATGGTGTGGCCGAGCAGGTCGGCCAGTTGCCGGATCGCCCGATCCGTTTCGGTGTGCGTGATGAGCAAGCCATCCCCCCTGTCGTGCATCACGTCTAAAGGCCCATGCTCGGCGCCCGTATAAGGTAGCGCCGTGGGCACCCCGATGCTCAGAAAAGGACAGCCGAACATCTCTCGCCTAAGGTCCTCCTCCGCCTTTCCTATGCCGGAACCGGGGAAGAGCGCGGCATCCGAGATCTGCACCGTCTGTAAGAGGTGCGCCCGGTCCTGCGCCATCAGCGCATCCAGCGCGATGACCAGATGGGGGCGGAACTGCGCGGCTACCCCGGCGCAGAGCGCCGTCGTCTTCAGCCCGCTTTGCGCAGGGACGCCGGGGCAGAAGACCGCCACCGTCGTGCCGCCCGCCCCGTGGCAGGTGGGGTCCTGCGCGGTGGCCTGTACCCGTGCGGCGGCCAGTGGCCCCAGGGCATCGACCCCACATTGCCGGTTCCCCAGCCCCAAGAGCAGGATGCGCCGGCCGTGCACGGGCACCCGGCGCAGAAGGTGGCGCATCACTGTTTGCAATTGGTCGCACAGGCAGTGGGAGAGCGCTTGCCATTCCTGCGCCGTGGCAGACCAGGGCGGTGGAAAGAAGAGGGTCATATAATTGCCGGGCGGGGAGCCGATCTGCTCTGCCGCACGCGGGGTAAGGCGCAATGTGTGCAGGCGGAATGCCCCGACGGTCTCTTCCCGGTAGCGGCATCCCTGCAAGGGGGCCTTGCATCGTTCGCGGGCCAGCCCGGTATAGGATAGGGAAGGGTGCATATGTCTCCTTTCGTTTGGCCAGTGCGGCCACTTCACAGAAAATTTCCAATTTTGTGCTTTTTGCATCTTGCAAAAAACGGTAAGAATGTGTACAATGCAAAGGGATCGTGGCGGTGCATCCTCACTACCGAACGGGCAAAATGCACAAAAACGATCCGCACAAACTGTGCACAATGCCGAAGATGCGCGCAAAGCCCGATTTTCGTTGCAATCTCGCGCGGGTTGTGCTATAATATATTCTAGAAAATTTTTGTGATCATAGGCATTTGCAAATGATCCGGGGAGGACATCTGATGATGAAAAAGATATTGGCTCTGCTCCTGGTGCTGACCGTCTGTATCGCGACGGCATCGCTCTTTACAGGCTGTGCAGGGGGCGACAGCGAGAAAAAGGACATCGGCGCCGAGATACAGGCCTATTTTGTGGGCGAGGTGTATGACTTCGACCCGGCGAAGGCCTATACGAATGATGATGCCATGAAGATCATGAGCCTCATTTACGAGCCGCTGTTCAACCTGGATAGTGAAGGGAACTTACAATATGGTTTGGCTAAGTCCTACCGCTTTTATACGGAGCGCGGGGCATTTATGCTGGACATCGAACTGCGCGAGAGCTATTGGAGTGACGGTGACCCCATCACGGCCGATGATGTAGCCTATTCCTGGCAGCGCATTCTGGCACCGGACTTCCCGTGCCAGGCCGCCTCTCTGCTGTATGAGATCAAGAATGCGCGGGACGCTAAATTGAACAATAACACCATCTCGGTGGAGAACGCCGGGATCGAGCCGCAGGGCGACACGGTGATCATCACCTTTGAGCAGGAACTGGATGAAGAAGCACAGCAGAACTTCCTGCGCAATCTGACATCGATCGCGCTGGCACCGGTGGATGGTGACGCCATCGAGCGGAACAGCCGCGAAGATGTGTGGGCAAAGAAAGTGACCTATCTGGTCACCAGCGGCCCCTTCTGCGTTCGTGCCATGGATTATACCGAGACGAGCAATGCATTGGTCGAGGGGGGCTGTGAGTTCCGCCTGGAGCGCAACAACTACTACCGTCGCTCCCAGGAGAGCACCAGTTCGGTGACCAAGTATGTTTCTCCGGCCAAGTTCATGGAATACTGGAACCAGGATCTGGATGATGTATTTGCTTCCTATATCTCTAACACGATCTTCTACGTGGGGGACATTCCGCTCTCTCAGCGTTCCACCTATCTTGCACAGGCAAAATTGACGAACCTGCTCTCCACGTATACCTATGTCCTGGATAACAACGACCCGCTCTTCTCTGATGCGCGCGTGCGGCGTGCCCTGTCTTTGGCACTGGATCGCCAATACCTGGTCGATTCTGTGACGATGGGGCTGGGCGTACCGGCGACCGGCTTCGTCTCGCACGGTGTATATAACGGTTCTCAGCGCGGCACCTTCAGTGCCGTAACAGCGGCAAGTGATGCCGCACTCTCCACCACCGCCAATAAGGATGCCGCTGTCGCCCTGATCCGTGAGGCAGTGGAGGACGGCTACGTAGGCCGTGGCAACATTCGTATCCTGGTGCGGGATAATGAAGAGGAGATCGCTATCGCAAAGGCCATTACCAAAGCGTGGGACGACCTGTTCACCAGCGCCGGTTGCGCGGTGACCGTCTCCTATACTGCTAAGTCGGGTGAGTCCTTTGAGTTCCGCGAGGATGCGGATAGTGACCCCTACACGCTGTATAAAGATCCGATCCAGGAGGCATACCGCGTGCAGAACGTGCAGGATGCCACCACCGATTTTGGCTCCGGTTACAACGTGCTGGCCATCGATTATCAGATGCTCTCCACCGATGCCTTCTCCGTCCTTGCCAGCTTCACACAGGATATGTCGGGGAACGGTGCCTACATGGGCGTGGGCGTCGTCTACAATCACACGCATCGCTCCGGGTTCCACGATGTGGCCTATGACAGCCTGATGGAGGCAGCCTATGACCAGAAGGATATCGACCGCCGCGCGACCATTTTGCACCGTGCAGAAGCGCGGTTGCTGGAGGAGATGCCGGTCATCCCGTTGCTCTTCAACCAGACGGCTTCTCTGTGTTCTTCGCAGTTGCAGCGCGTGTATACCAACTATTACGGCTATGCCGTTCTGACCCGCGCGGAATTGCGGAATTATAAAGACTATTATTTCGACGAGGACTGATAAGCGGAGATGGGGTTGCGGCAATGGCGCGACCCCGTTCTCTCTTTACGATAAGAAAGGAGCAGTCATATGAAACCGAGGCAGACTGGCATGAGCGACCCGACCGATATCAAAATATTCATCCTCTTCCTGCTGGACAATATCAATTACCCGCTGGATTATACCACCATCCATGACATCATGGTGCAGAACGGCTATGTCGGCCAGTTTGACTTTGCGGAGTGCTTCTCCAAGCTCAAAGAATTGGGGCACATTCTGGAAGAAGAGCAGGATGGCGAGACCTACTACATGATATCCGACAGTGGGAAGATGGTCGCCTCTGAATTGCAGAGCAATCTATTGCTCTCCATCCGGGAAAAAAGCCTGAAAAGTGCCATGCGCCTCCTTTCGTTCCAGAAGCGGAAGGCGCATCTGCTCGCCTCCGTCACCGAGCGGGAGGACCACCGGTATGTGGTGCATTGTGAGATCACAGAGCCGGGCGGCACGCTGTTCCATATGGACCTGTGCGTGCCGTCCCGCCTGCAGGCAGAGGCGATCCGCTCCCGCTTTGAAAAAGAGCCGGAGACCGTCTACCGCAGTATGATGTCTGTGATGTCCGGGGACGTGGATTATGCGCTCCTGTGACGGGAATTTTCGAGAAAAGTAAACTTTTTTCAAAAAAACTTCAAAAAAACTATTGACAAGAAAAACTTTCGTTGCTATAATGATAGCATAGGTCATGGTAGAAAGACGATATGGAACAACAAAGACAGACACAAGTGGCAAATGAGGATATGCGCCTGGGCGATCTGCTCAGTGAAGTACGCGCAGGTCACCCTGCCGCTTTCCCACTCCTGCTTGCCCGGTATGACAGGCTGTTGCGTAGCCAGGCGGCCCGCTTCGGGCGTGACCCGCATGAGGTCGAGGATGCGTATCAGGATGCCTGCATCGCGTTTCACCGCGCGGCGTGCACGTTTCGCGAGGGGAAGAATGTTACCTTTGGTCTGTATGCCAAGATCTGTATCACGCATGCGCTGATCACCAAGTATCGGCGTGCGCCGGGAGGGGTCTATGCACGTGGGGGAAAAGAGATCGATCTTGTCCCGTACGAAGAAGATCGCTTCTTTGCGGAGTTTTCTGACAGAATGGTAGAGCGCGAGAACTTTTTGGAGTTGCTCGGCCGCATACGGGCGGAGTTGTCGCCCTATGAGCGGCAGGTGTTCGACCTGTATGCAGAAGGAGTTTCTGTGCCGGATATGTCGCGCACGTTGGGGCGGGATGAGAAATCGGTGCGGAATGCAGTTTCCCGCCTGCTGGCGAAACTGCGCAACAGGCTCCGTCCTTGATTTTGTTTATATGCCCCAGTAGCTTAAGGGAGAGCGTTGTTATCAAAGGCGTCGGTTGGAATCCGTCTAAGGGCAAAAAATCATCTATTTTTTCAAAGCGAGGTAAGGAAGATGTATCAGGACAAGACACTGAAGTGCAAGGATTGCGGCAACGATTTCGTGTTCACCGCTGGTGAGCAGGAATTCTATGCAGAGAAGGGCTTCCAGAATGAGCCCCAGAGATGCAAGGCATGCCGTGATGCCCGCAAGAATGGCGCAAAGGGTGCAAGAGAGATGTTCTCTGCTATCTGCGCTGATTGCGGCAAGGAGTGCAAGGTGCCCTTTAATCCGACCGAAGGCAAGGCTGTGTACTGCAGCGAGTGCTTTGCTCTCAGAAGAGGCAACTGATTCGGAGAACAAAAAGGTGTGCGATATTCGCACACCTTTTTGTTTTCTTTTTTTGCAAGTGCACTGTACAAATGCGGGGAATTATGGTATAATAAACGAAAAGCATCTCATCACATCACAATAGGGTGTCGGCGCCGCACGCAGACATCGGAGGATAACGTATGGAAAACAGAAGAAGACCGCGCCCCACCCCCACCGCACGCACCCGGCAGGGGGGCGCCTATGAAGAAGAGATACCCAATGAGGGCCTGATCAGCGGGCGCAATGCCGTCCGCGAATTGTTGCGCGAGGGACGGGATATCGATAAGATCTATCTGGCGCGTGGCGACCGGGAAGGTTCCATCCTTGCACTGATCGGTGAGGCCTCTGCCCGCGGGATCCCGCTAGTGGAGGTGGAGCGCCGCGTGCTGGATACCATGTGCCAGCATGCACGCCACCAGGGCATCGTGGCCATCGCGGCAGAGCGGCAGTACGCCACCTTGGACGATGTGCTCGCCTGCGCGGCACAGCGCGGGGAGAAGCCCCTTGTCGTGATAGCGGATGGCATTACCGATCCACATAACCTGGGGGCGCTCATCCGCTGTGCGGAATGCGCCGGGGCCCATGGCCTGATCCTGCCCAAGCGTCATTCCGCCGGGCTGACCTCGGTCGTTGCCAAGGCTTCTGCCGGCGCGATCGAGCATCTCTCCATCGTCAAGGTCACCAATCTTTCTGATACCATCGAACGGTTGAAGGAAAAGGGCTTTTGGATCTATGCGGCCGATATGGACGGCGCCCCCTATCACAGCACCGACCTCACCGGCGCCGCGGCCATCGTCATGGGGAGCGAAGGGGCCGGCATTTCCCGCCTGGTACGCGAAAAATGCGATTTCGTGGTCTCTATCCCACTGTATGGCCATATCGATTCTATGAATGTTTCTACGGCCGCCGCCGTCATTTTGTGTGAGGCGGCACGCCAGCGGCACGTAAGTGCGCCGCATACATAAAAAGGGGGTGACTTGCATTGACCGACCGTGATCCGAAAAACATGGCAAAGAGCGATGATTCGATCAAAGATCTTTTGGAGCGTCTGCGCCGCACCGCGGCTGGCATCCGGGAAGAAGATGCCGTAGCGCAGGAAGCGCCTGCCACACAGGCGCCGGAGGAGGAGAGACCGCAGGAGGAAGAAGCTCCGACCGTAGAGCTGGTGGAAGACCTGGAAGACTGGGATGCATCGGATGACGACGCAGCCCCCTGGGACGAGGACGAGGATGCCCCCGTGACCGCGGATGACCGCGCAGAGCAGGAAGGGGAGGCGCCCCTTTCAGATGACGCCGTCATTGCCGCATTTTTTGAAGAAACGCCCGATGCCCCTGCCGCCCCGCAGGAGGAAGCGGCGCCGCCCGCTCCCGCGCCTTCTCCTGTGCAGAAAGAGGCCCCTGCACCCGCACCGGCCACACCGCCATCTGATACAACACCGCCGGAGAGCGTGACGGTCGAGGACTTTGCCTCTGCCATCGCCTGGCGCAAAGATATCACAGAGGCAGAACGCCCGCAGGAGACAGCGGAGTTCTCCTACCTCCAGCACGCCGCAGAAGGGAGGCAGAACGCACCGGTGAAGCCGGAGGTCGTTCCCGATCTGGTGCCCGGCGCCGCAGGAGAAGAAGAAGCGGAGGAGGCGGACGTCCTCGCTGCGCCGGTCAGCGTATGGGAGATATCCTCTGCACCGCGCCCCACCAAGGCGGCACCACCGCAGGCACATGTTTCCGAGCAGGAGACCGCCATGCTGTTCCGCCCCGGGCAGGTGAGCGCCGAGGAAGATCGCCGCAATCGCCTGCACCGGAATGAAGTGGCCATGGGCTTGGATATGGCCCAGGATGTCGTAGAACCGAATGCTGAGAACGGTTATGCGGTCGAGGTACAGGTAGAGCGTGCCGGGGCACCGGTGGCAGAAATGCCGCCTGCCACACCGGCCGCTCCCGCCCCCGCGGCACCCGCCACGCCGCCTCCCACCCACCGGGAAGCCCCGGTGGAGACCATCCACGTGGAGGAAGAAGACGATGATTTTACCGGTTCTTTCTCGCAAATGCTGGGAAAACGCGCGGCAGGTGATCGCCGCCCGTCCCCCAGCACCCCTGCCTCCGTGCAGGAGCCTGTGAGCCCCGCTCCGATCGTCGGGGAACAGATGGCCATGGATCTTTCGGCGCCTGCGCCGGTCGCCGCCACGCCGGAAGCGGCACAGCCGTCCAAAGCACCGGAAGCAGAGAAAGACGTCCCGTCGCCCGTGGCAGTTGAGGAAGCAGAGGAAGTCGAAGAGATCGAAGAAGTCGAAGAGATCGAAGAAGTCGAAGAGATCGAGGAGATCGAGGAGATCGAGGAGATCGAGGGGATCGAGGAAGTGGAGGAACTTGCGGAAGGGGATACCGCGCCCGCCCGGACGGATAGCCCCGCGCAGGATCCTTCACGCGTGCCCGCCTTCCTGCGGGAAGAGACGCCCGTGGGGGTAGCCACGCCGGAGACGGTGCGTGCCGTCCCCCCCACCGATCCCACGCCCGATCCGCGCCAGACGCGCCCGCACTTCACCGGGACGCCGGAGATCAGCGCCTCCGTGGCGGCACGGCGCATCCGTGCGATCGCCGACCCGGCCGATACTCTGTATCGGGACAGTGAGAGAAAAGACGAGTACACCTCCCGCAGTCAGATCGGCTGCATCGCCAAACGCTTTGCCAGGGTCCTGGCTATGCAGACGGTGCGTATCGTGATCCTGGCTCTCCTGTGCACCTTCTTCTGCTTCTCAGAAAATCTGGGCCTGCACCTGGGGGGGCTGTTCGACGTGCCGCAGAGCGCCGTCGCCATCGATCTGATCGGCGTGGCGGTATGCCTTTTGCTGTCGCTGGATGCCTTGTTCTATGCCTGGCGCAATCTCTTGCGCGGCAAGGTCGTGTCAGAGCTATATCTGGCACTGCTCCTGCTGGTGCCCGCGCTGTATGACATCATTTTGTATTTCTCCGTGGGGGAGGAGATGCCTCCGCTTTTAGGCGTGCTGCCCGCTTTTGCCGCACTGATACTGGCCATCGCAGACCAGAGAAAGAATTACAGCGATTTCGTTGCCTTCCGTTTCCTGGCGTCCGCCGGGGATAAATTGGCCTGCGCCGTAGAGCGCGGCCGTAAGACGAAGGCGGAGGTCGCCGCCCTGTCCGACTTGCCGGAACAGGAAGGGACGCGGGTCGTCAGCGTGAAGAAAGTGGACTTTACCAACGGCTTCTTTACGCGTATCCACCGCAATTGTGAGGACGGCCGCAAGAACCTGATCTTACTGCCCGTGGCGCTTGCCTTTGCGATCACGGTCGCTGTGATCGTGGGCGTCACGGCCTCCAGCGCGACGATGGCGCTGTATGCGTTCTGCCTGGCGATGGCCGCCGGCCTGCCTACCTGCTTCTTCACCCTGCATAAACTGACCTACGCCCGCCTGCAACGTGTGGCACAGCGCCATCACTGCACGGTGGTCGGGGAAGTGTCCGCGGTCGAGTACAGCGATACAGGCGCGCTCGCCTTTGAAGATGTGGAAGCATTCCCGGCGCAGAATCTGCGCGTGCGGCGCATCAAACTGCATGGCAATGCCGCGCTGGATCGCGTGATGTACCAGGTCGCCAGCGCCTTCTCGGTCGTGGGTGGCCCGCTGGACTCCCGTTTCCGTAATGCCACCGCCGATCTGGGCATCTCTTCGGATGTGGCGCTCCTGCGCACCAGTGACAGCGGCATCGTCTGCGCGGTGGACGGCCACGAGATCATGATCGGGAATGGCGAGTTCCTGTTGCATAACCGCGTGCACATCAATTATGACCCGGAGGACGAGGCCCAGTTGTCTGGCGGACGCGTATGCATCATGTACGCGGCTGAGGACGGGGTGCTCCTGGGGAAATTTTACGTTCAGTATAAGATGGACGATGCCTTTGAAAAAGACGTGGAGCAACTTTCCAAACGTGGGATCCGGACGCTGTTGCGCACCTATGACCCCAATATCCGCGATACCCTGATCGGGAAGATCAGTTACACCGATACCCTGGGCCTGCGCGTGGTCAAAAAGACGGTCGAGCAGAAGGATGACTTTGCCTGCCGGAAACTCAATAGCGGCATCGTCTCCCGCGCGACGGCCCGGGATATTCTGCGCACGCTGTTTGCCGGGCGCCGGGCCTGCCGGATGATCAGCATCCTGGAGATCTTTGCCCTGGCATTTTCCGGCACCTGTTTGGTCACCTCTGTCGTCCTGGCGGCACTCGGCCTGTTGCCGGCCCTTTCTCCGCTATGGCTGGTAGGGATCGAGGCGCTGGGCGTCCTTCTGCCCGTGCTGGCTACGGAAATCTATATTTAAGGGAGCATTATGGATAATCGAGTAGAACGGATGGCAGGTGTCCTGCGCTCCGTGGAAAAACCCGGCCGCTATACCGGCGGTGAATTCAATCAGATCATCAAGGACAAGGCCAGCGTGCGTTGCCGCTTCGCCTTCGTATTCCCGGATGTGTATGAGATCGGCATGTCCAACCTGGGCATCCGCATCCTCTACCACGCCCTGAACCTGCAACCGGATGTGTGGTGTGAGCGCGCTTACACCCCCTGGCCGGATATGCAGGAGAAGATGCAGGCATGCGACCTCCCCATGACGGCGCACGAGAGCGGCGACCCGCTGGGGGAATTTGATATCGTCGGCTTTACCCTGCAATACGAACTGTGCTATACCAATGTCCTGAAGACATTGATGCTGGCGCACATCCCCCTCCGCTCCGCAGACCGCGGGGAAGAGGACCCCATCATCATCGGCGGCGGCCCCTGCAGTTATAATGCGGAGCCGATTGCAGATTTCTTTGATCTTTTCAGCATCGGTGAGGGAGAGGAGGCTCTGCCGGAACTCTGCCGCACCTATATTGAAATGAAAGAAAATGGGACATATACGCGGGCAGCATTTTTGCATGAGATGGCGCGGCACCCTGGCTTTTACGTGCCCTCACTGTATGACGTGTCGTATAACGAGGATGGGACGATCCATGCCTTCACGCCCCGCTATGACGACATCCCGTGCAAGATCACCAAGCGCATTATCGAGGATATGGACCAGGCGCTCTATCCGGAAAAACTGGTCCTGCCGTATATTGAGACCGTCCACGATCGCGTAGTGCTGGAGGTCTACCGCGGCTGTATCCGCGGTTGCCGCTTCTGCCAGGCGGGCATGACCTACCGTCCCATTCGGGAAAAATCGCCCGAGGTGCTTTGCAAGAATGCCAAATGCCTGTATGAAAATACCGGCTATGATGAGATATCGCTGATCTCACTCAGCATCAGTGACTATTCACGCCTGGGCGAGTTGACCGATGGTCTGCTCTCATGGACGGATGATGCGCACGTCAGCATCTCGCTGCCTTCTCTGCGCGTGGACAGCTTTACCGAGGAACTTATGAACAAGATCTCCACGGTGCGTACCGGCGGGCTCACCTTCGCGCCGGAGGCCGGTACACAGCGCCTGCGGGATGCGATCAATAAGAATGTTGACGAAGAGGATCTGCTCCGCGCGGTCAATATCGCTTTTTCAGCCGGAAAAAGCAGTGTGAAGCTCTACTTCATGCTGGGCCTGCCTACCGAGGAGATGGAGGATCTGGATGGGATCGCGGCCCTGGCCGATAAGGTCGTGGACGCCTTCTATCGCAATCCTAAGCATAATCGCGCCAAGGGCATCACCGTCACCATCAGCGTGGCCTGCTTCATTCCCAAGCCCTTCACCCCGTTCCAGTGGGAGGCACAGGACACCCTGGAAAAATTGGAGGAAAAGCAGAAATACTTAGGTGAAAAGATCACCAACAAACGTGTGCGCTATCATTATCATGATGCCCGCGTCTCGCAGATCGAGGCCGTGTTCGCCCGGGGCGACCGGCGCCTGGCCCCCGCCATCGAACTGGCATGCCGCGAGGGACGTATGTTCGATGCGTGGGATGAATACTTTGATTATGACCACTGGATGAGCGTTTTTGCCCGCACCGGGGTCGACCCCGCCTTTTATGCCAACCGTCAGTTCGGCCGGGATGAGGTGCTCCCCTGGGATCTGATCGATTGCGGCGTCACACGCGCCTATCTGTGGCGTGAGCGCGAGAAAGCCTACGCGCATATCACGACCCCTAGCTGTGCGGAGCACTGTAACGGCTGTGGGGCCAACTGCCTGGGAGGGAAGAACCGATGGTGCAAGTGATCTTGTCGGATGAATGCCTGGATCCGCCCCGCACATTACGCATCTGCTTTCAGAAGGTGGGCGCCCTGCAGTACATCTCGCATCTGGACCTGATGCGCACGATGACCCGTGTCATGGCACGGGCCCACCTGCCGATCCGCTATACCGGCGGCTTTAATCCCAAACCGCACCTGGTCTTTTCGGCCCCTCTGTCCCTTGGCACGCAAAGCCCGCGGGAATACGTGGATGTCACCGTGCTGAAGCCGGTGGATCTGGACGCCGTGCGCATAGCGCTCAATGCCGGTCTCCCGCCGGAGCTGGCCGTACAGGAAGTCTATTATGCCGAGACAAAACTCAGCGATATCGCCGGCGCAGTGTATGAATTCGTCATCTATACCGCCGGCGCCGATGCGGCGCTGGCAGAACGGTGCCAGACCGCGCTCAATTCCGGCAATGTCGTGGTGTTCAAACGCACCAAGAGCGGGGATAAGGATGTGAACGTCAGTGGCGCCATCCAGGCGGCACAGGCCGATCTCGATCCGGCACAGGGGGCCCTGCACCTTTGCGTGACCCTGCGGTCGGATAGCGGCAGTTTCCTGAACCCGGAGTACCTGATACGGTTCCTCTCCCGGGAACTGGGCATCCTGCAGGGGGACCCCACAGCAGAATACTACGCTATCACACGCACCCATCTCCTGACAGCAGGAGGGGACGACTTCCGCTAAAGGATGTTGTCCCACCGGATGCACAGGAGCGTGCCTATATGCTGTAATGAATGGCATAACTCAGCGGCAAGGATCTGATAATCGTTGCCGCTTTTGATCTGCGCCGCCTGGCGCAGACCGGCGATTTCCGTCTCTATCTGGTCAAATTCGTTGTGGTGCAGGACCAGCGAGAGCGGGAGGGCCAGTTCCTCCCACCCGGCCGCCACGGCTTGCGTGGCGGCCGGGCGCTTTTCTTTTGGCACGTCATAGAGTCCCTTTGCCTGTTGCTCAAGATCTTCTACGGCCTTTGAGAGATACAGGGAACTTGTCAGTGCCCCTACCGTCAAAATAGAGAAGAGAAGTAGTGCCGCGATAAAAGCCCGCACGCGCCATCCTCCTTATCGTTCCTTTTGTGTGATGGATACCTCACCGGCATCGTTCACTGTCATCAAAAACACCTCTTCTATTCGTAGGCCCTGTGTTGCGCAGGCCGCGCGGAGGCGCGCGCGATCCCACCCCAGCCGGGCCAGCTGGTCATCGTGGACCTGCCCGTCCAGTATGAGCGGGTGTGCTAACCCCCGATGCAGGGGAGATAGGTGCAGGTCACTTGGCGTCAGCGGCCGCTCGCCCGTTTTTGGCAGGATCGAGAGTTGCCCGTCCTGCTCCAGGATCGCGTAGTCGATCTCACGTAGATCCGCATATCCCTGCAAACGGCATTCGCCCAGCAGTTCCTCGATCGATAACCGCATGCGTGCCAATTCGCGCTGGTCCAGCCTTCCTTTATATATTAAGAAGCTGGGCCGCCCCTCCAAGATCTTCTTCAGAAGATGGGATTTGTTTTTCAGATACGTCAGCAGGATCTCTAAGGACAGGATCAGGAGCACTGGTAAAAGCCCGTTCAATAGCGGCATGTTGTGGTCCGCGATGGGGAGCGCTGCTACTTCCGAGAGCAGGAGCGTGGCGACCAGATCAGAAAGTTCCAGTTCTCCCACCTGCCGCTTGCCCATCAGGCGGAGCACCAGGGAGACAAGGAAGTATACGATCAGCGTGCGGAAGAATATCGTTGCCATGGGTTCCTCCTTTTGCCTGTGGATAGTATGGGCGGGCAGGGAAAAGATATGCGCCCTCTTGTATTATGCCCCGGGGAATGATGCCAGCGGGAGGGAAAAAGAAGTTTTTTGAGGAAAAAAAGCGGCTTTTTTTCCAATACCCCTTGACAAACCGAAAAAAACATGGTATACTTTCAAAGCCTGCGCGGGGGAGAGCCC
>CAYXDB010000005.1:0-30114 GCA_964463735.1 uncultured Ruminococcus sp.
AAAAACTGTTGACAAATCTCGCGAAATGTGTTATCATGAATTGATGCTTATCCCGGGCATAAAGATGCGCGTGCGCACGCCTTGTATGGATAGCAATTATTGAAAGAAAGAGAGGTGCTTTTCGTGTACGCAGTTATTGAAACGGGTGGAAAGCAGTACAAAGTCAGCGAAGGGGATACGATCTACGTAGAGAAACTGGAACTGGCTGACGGCGCAACCGATGTTACCTTTGACAAGGTCCTTGCCATTGGTGGGGATGAATTTGTCGTGGGTGCCCCCTATGTAGACGGGGCTAAGGTCCAGGCTACTGTGGTCAAGACCGGTCGCGGCAAGAAGATCTACGTCTTCAAGTACAAGGCAAAGAAGAACGAGAAGAAGAAGATCGGCCACAGACAGGCTTATACCAAGCTCAAGATCAACAGCATCGCCGGTTGAGTATGACGCACATCACATTCTATAAGTCCAAGGGCGTCTATTACGCCTTTCGGGAAACAGGCCATACAGGCTATGGCGAAGCGGGTGACGACGTGTTGTGTGCGGCTCTGTCTGCTATGACGATGTTGATCATCAACGCCATTGAGGTCTCTTATGCGTCCGATGTGCAATACACGATCGATGATAAGACGACCGATATTCAAGTAGTGGCGCGTGGTGCCTTGCCGGAATTCGAGAAGGATGAAGCAAAGCGCTATGCAGTTTCTGGGCTTATCCAAGCGTATTTCTTCCAATTGAACGATCTCATCGAGGAGTATTATGACTTCTTAGAGGTCGATGAAAAGGAAGAGATGATCGTCTAAGCGGCAGGTAGCGCCGCAAATAATTAAAGGAGGATAATACAATGCTGAAACTTAGTTTGCAGTTTTTTGCTCACAAGAAGGGCGTTGGTTCTACCAAGAACGGCCGTGACAGTGAGTCTAAGCGCCTTGGCGTAAAGCGTGCAGATGGGCAGAGCGTGTTGGCTGGCAACATCCTTGTCAGACAGCGCGGCACGAAGATCCATCCCGGTACCGGTGTTGGCATCGGCAGTGACGATACCCTGTATGCATTGGTCGATGGCAAGGTAAAGTTTGAACACATCACGAAAGATAAAAAGAAGGTCAGTGTATACGCTGACTGATAGTGGCAAGAAGAGAGCAGGTCGGCCCAGCCATCTGCTCTCTTGTTGCCGTCAATGAAAAATAAGGGGGAATGTGGATATGACGTTGGTCGTGTTGGCAGCCGGGATGGGCTCCCGTTACGGCGGGCTCAAGCAGCTGGATCCTATGACGCCGCATGGTGAGTTCATCATCGATTTTTCGGTGTATGATGCCATCCGTGCTGGCTATAACAAAGTGGTCTTCATCATCAAAAAAGAGAATTACGATCAGTTCCGTGAAACGATCGGGCACCGTATCGAGAAGGTGATCGATGTAGAATATGCTTTCCAGGGCTTCGATTGGCCCGCTGGAATCAGCCAATATTTCCCGGCAGACCGTGTAAAACCGCTGGGGACAGCGCACGCCCTGCTTTGCGCACGGGATGCCGTGAAGGAAAAGTTCTCTGTGATCAATGCGGATGACTATTATGGCCCGACCGCATACGATCTGGCACATACCTTCCTGCGTCAAAGCGCCGATGGCCATTTTTGCATGGTGGGGTACGATCTGGTCAACACCCTGACCGAGAACGGGACCGTCTCGCGCGGTATCTGCCTGAAGGATCAGAACGACCTGCTCCTGAGCATTACCGAGCGTACAAAGATCATGCATAATGAGGCGCATACAGCCGCCCAGTATGAGGAAGGCGGTCAGTGGTCCCCCTTGCCCTACAATAGCATCGCATCTATGAATTTCTTTGGCATGGATCCCACCGTGTTTGATTTCGTGGAAGAAGGGCTCTATACCTTCTTGCAGGACCCCCAGACGGATAAGATGAAAGGGGAATACTTCCTGCCTTCGACCATATCGGCCATGCGTGCGGCAGGGAAGTGCGATCTGCGCGTCTTGCGCACCGGCGACCAGTGGCACGGCGTCACCTATCCGGCAGATAAGGCAGAGGTCGTAGCCGCCATCCAAAAGAAGATCGCCGCAGGTGTCTATCCTGATGGCTTGTGGCAAACCAAATAATTTTTTGCAGGAGATGAGAATATGGCGATACTTGTAACTGGCGGCACGGGATATATCGGTTCCCATACAGTCGTAGAACTGCTGAACGCAGGGGAAGACGTTATTATCGTAGATAATCTGTCCAACTCTAAGGTATGCGTGCTGGATCGGATCCAGACGATCACGGGGCGCCGCCCTACCTTCTACCAAGTCGATCTGCTGGATGCACCGGCGCTGGAGCGCGTGTTTGTGGCACATCCGGAGATCGAAGCAGTCATTCACTTCGCCGGGTTGAAGGCAGTAGGCGAATCTTGCCGGCTCCCTCTGTTGTACTACCACAATAATCTGACCGGCACCTTCCACCTGCTGGAGACGATGAAGGCGCATCACGTCACGCGCATCGTGTTCAGTTCTTCTGCCACGGTATATGGTTCTCCCAAGACCGTTCCGATCCGGGAAGATTTCCCCCTGTCTACGACCAACCCGTACGGCGAGACCAAGCTTATGATCGAGCGTATCATGAAGGACGCCTGCACGGCAGACCCGGAACTCTCCGTTTCTATTTTGCGCTATTTCAATCCTATCGGCGCCCACGAGAGCGGCCTGATCGGGGAAGACCCGCGCGGCATCCCCAACAACCTGCTCCCGTACGTTGCCAAGGTGGCAGCCGGGAAATTGCCCTGCCTGCATGTTTTTGGCAATGATTATCCCACGCCGGACGGCACAGGCGTGCGTGACTATATTCACGTGGTGGATCTGGCCCTGGCACATCTGAAGGCACTGCATCGCACTGGTGAAGTCCAGGGGATCGAATATTTCAATATCGGTACCGGCAACGGCTATTCCGTTTTGCAGATCGTAACGGCATTTGAAAAAGCCTATGGAGCACCGGTCCCGTATCAGATCGATGCCCGCCGCCCCGGCGATATCGCCGCCTGCTATGCCGATCCGGCCAAAGCGGCTACCATTTTGGGCTGGCGTGCTGAGCGTGATCTTGCCCGGATGTGTGAAGATTCTGCCAGATGGCAGAAAATGAATCCGGATGGCTACGGTGACTGACGGATACATATAAAGACAAGGCACCACACGGCAAATGGCCGTGTGGTGCCTTGTCACTTTTGTACTAGGAGAGCCAGAAGTCCGGGATATAGGTCGTGTCACTGCTGGCCAGTTCCTGCGTAAAGCAGTTTTGCATGCCGGAGCGCACCAGCGCCTGTACCATACGCCGATATTCCAGCGGCTTTATCGGGCGGGTCAGTTCGGGATATCCTTCCAGATCCCCGTGCGGTGTGTATTGGCTCATGGCAGATATGTATATGCGGTCGCCGTATTGTCGGGATAGATGATCGGCTATGCGCACCGCCTCGTCTGAATGCCCCGGGAGCACCAGATGGCGCACGATCGTCCCCCTTTGCATCAGGCCATCCACCACCCGCGGTGCCCCTGTCTGCCGCACCATCTCGGCAATGGCGGCGCAGGCAACTTCCGGGTAGTTGGCGTGCCCGGAATAGCGCTGTGCCAAAGATGGAGTCAGATACTTCAGATCGGGTAGATAGATGTCTATCAACCCCTCCAGCGTTTGCAACGTGCTCACCTTGTCGTATCCACCGCTGTTATAGACGACCGGCACAGGCGGCTGGTATCGTGTCAATATGTCGCGCACGACATGCGCATAGTGCGTGGGGTTCACAAAATTGATGTTGTGTGCCCCCTGATCCACCAATTGCTTCATGGCATCGATCAGTGCAGGGACCGTATAGACGCGCCCCGCGTGGCGGTGGCTGATCTCCGCATTCTGACAATAGACACACGCAAGAGAGCACCCGCCAAAGAATATCGTACCACTGCCGCGGGAACCGCTGATCAGCGGTTCTTCCCATGGGTGAAGGGCAATGCGGCAGACCAAAATATCCTGCCCCGTGTGGCAGGCACCATCCCGCTGTGTGCGATCTGCGCCGCATTCATTGGGGCACAGTGTGCAGTGCTGTAATGTCATGGTCCCATTCCTCCTTTGCTCCTTATATTATACTCCGCGGCGACCAAAAAAGCAAGAGCGGGGGGCGGGGATCGCGCGGCAGCATGTGCAAAAAATATATTTTAGCGCAAAAGTATAAAATAGGCACATCACTTTTTACGTTTTTGATATTGTGGATGTAGCGCGCGCATGGTATAATACAAGTACCACGCAGGATACGCAACGGCGCGTGCCTGCGCATAAAAGGGGGAAGAGAAGATGAATTTAAGTCTAACTACGTATCTGGACAAGTTGCGCGCCTGTTTCTTAGGCAAAAACATCGGCGGTACATTGGGCGCTCCGTTTGAGAGCAGACAGGGGGCAGTCGATCTGGACTATTACACCCATGATCTGACACAAGGTGTGTTGCCGAATGATGACCTGGATCTGCAATTGGTCTTTTTGAATGCGGCAGAGAAGTTTGGCGTAGGTGTCAACAGCGAGATCCTCGGCAACTATTGGACATCATTTATCGTGCCGGACTGGAGTGAGTACGGCATCGGCAAGCGCAATATGCGCGCGGGATTGTTGCCGCCGTTGTCCGGCCGGTATCACAATCCTTATGGTGAGAGCAATGGGTGCTGGATCCGCAGTGAGATCTGGGCGGCGCTGGCCCCGGGACATCCGGAAATTGCTGTGCGCTATGCCTGGGAGGACGGTAGCATCGATCACTTCGGTGACGGTATCTATGCCGAGATGTTCACAGCCGCGATCGAGAGTGCGGCATTCGTGGAATCCGATATGGAAAAACTGATCGATATTGCCCTGACGTATATCCCGCAGGATTGTAAGGTCGCCCAGGCGGTCGCTTATATCCGTGCATGCGCCAAAGAACAGCAGACCGACTGGAAAGCGGCACGCAAGAAATTCTTGATGAAGTTCCCGTCCTCCTTTGGTCTCTATCCGGCAGACGGGCAGGAGATGGATCCGGATGTTCCTCTGACCGATCACCGGTGTGATGCACCGACTGGCATAGGTCTTATGTTGCTCGGCCATTATTATGGGCAGGGGGACTTCTCCCGTGCGCTCTGCATCGCGGCCGGTTGCTGTGACGACGCAGATTGCACCGCCGGCACCTTGGGCGCCCTGTATGGTATCTTGTATGGTACGAGCGGTATCGACCAGAAGTGGGTGGATCCGATCGGCGATGAGATAAAGACCCTGTCGGTCGACCGCAGTAAAGCAGGTATCCCGCAGACCGTGACAGAGCTGATCCAGCGTGTGGCACGTCTGATGCCGTCTTTTGTTTCCCGCTATATCGATATAGCGCCGGATGGGACACTGTCGATACAGGCCGACCCCGCTGGTATGAACGCGCCACGCCGTCCCACGGCATTTGGGGCCTATTCCGGGTCCGAAGCGTTGCGCACGCAGTCGAGTGCGCCGTATTGGACCGGATGCCCGGCAGATTGCTATGCTTTGAAGCGGGCGACGGCAACCGTCGAGTTCTTCATGCAGACGCAAACGTTGGATATCCGGGAAGGGGAGCCGTGGACCTTCACGCTCCGCGCCGATCCGTTCCCCATCCCCTTTGCCGATCATGCAGATTGGTACACCGTGGTGTTGCATGTTCCCACCGAATGGGAAGTGCCGCAGGGGCGCACCATGGCGCTGGAAACGGCACAGAGTTATATCGAACGCACCGAACATACATTCACGGTGATCCCGCATGATCTGAAAGAGGCTACGTATCATATCGTGGTCGAGCTGCGGCAGAACGCCGGCCCCGGCCGCGCCTATTTCCCGTACACCCTGTTCCATACTTGCTGAACCTAAAAGATCCCCACGGCCTATGCGCCGTGGGGATCTTTTAGATGTTATTGATCGGCAGAGATCTATTTGTTCTCGTTGCTTTCTGGTTCGCGATAGGTGTATAGCGGTTGCGCCGCTGTGCCGCGCACAAAATCGCCGTTGACTGTGACGGAAAGGATCTCCGGATGGGAGGGGATCTCGTACATCAAGGGGAGCATGATCTTTTCCACGATCGCGCGCAACCCACGGGCACCGATCTCCCGCGCGATGGCCATGTCGGCAATAGCCTCATAGGCGTCATCGGTGAATTGGAGATCCACGTGGTCGATGCCCAGCAATTTCTTGTATTGCTTGGAAAGGGAATTCTTCGGTTCCTTCAAAATGCGCACCAGTGCATCGCGGTTCAGGTTCTCCAGCGTTACGATGACGGGCAACCGCCCCACCAGTTCCGGGATCAGACCGTATTTCACGATGTCATGCGGATCGACATCGCGGAACACGCCACGCGCCAGTTTTTCCTTATGCGTGGTGACATCGCCCCCAAACCCGATGGAGGTTTTGTCCTGGCGCTTTTCGATGATCTTTTCCAGCCCGTCAAAGGCCCCGCCGCAGATAAACAGGATGTTGTCTGTGCGGATCTGGATAAATTCTTGATTGGGGTGCTTGCGGCCGCCTTGCGGCGGTACATTGGCTACCGTGCCCTCCAGTATCTTCAACAGTGCCTGTTGTACGCCCTCTCCCGATACGTCACGGGTGATGGACGGATTCTCGCTCTTGCGGGAGATCTTGTCGATCTCGTCGATATAGATGATACCGCGTTCGGCCAGTTCCACATCGTAATCGGCCGCCTGTATGAGGCGCAGAAGGATGTTTTCAACATCTTCTCCTACATACCCGGCCTCGGTCAGTGTAGTGGCGTCTGCGATCGCAAACGGCACCTGGAAGGAACGCGCCAGGGTCTGCGCCAGGTAGGTCTTGCCCACGCCGGTCGGCCCCAGCAACAGCACGTTGCTCTTTTGAATATCGACATCGTTGTCCGCGGTCTGCGAATGCTGTGCGTCGCTTTCTCCCTCGGTCTCCTGCGTTTCTTTGGACAGGATACGCTTATAATGATTGTAGACCGCCACAGAGAGGACGCGCTTTGCCTCATCCTGCCCGATCACGTAGGTATCCAGCATGTCTTTGATCTCAGCAGGGCGGGGGAGCGTCTCATAGGAAAGGGCCGGGTGTTCCGCATGGGATGCCATCTCGCGCTCCCGTTCCTGTATCATTTCGGAACAGGCCGTTACACAGTTATCGCAGATATAGGCGTCTTCACGCGGGGAAGGGATGAGGAACATGACTTGCCGCTCATTTCTTCCGCAAAAGGAGCAGTAGCACAGTTCCTCTCCCTCTCGGGTCGTTTTATTTGCCATCTTTCACCTCATGCTCAGTTGCGCTTTTCAATAACGCGGTCGATCAGCCCATAGGCCGCCGCCTGATCCGCCGTCATGAAATTGTCACGTTCGGTATCCCGCTCGATCGTTTCCAGCGGCTGGCCGGTACGCTCGGAAAGGATCCGGTTCATCCGGTCGCGGATGCGCAGGATGTGGTCGGCGTGGATCTTGATGTCCGTTGCCTGCCCCTGCATGCCGCCCAGCGGCTGATGGATCATGATCTCGCTGTTGGGCAGTGCGATGCGCTTTCCCTTAGTGCCGGAGGCAAGCAGGAAGGCGCCCATGCTGGCCGCCATACCGATGCAGATGGTAGATACGTCACACTTGATATAATTCATGGTGTCGTAGATGGCCATGCCAGAACTGATAGAGCCGCCGGGGCTGTTGATGTAGAAATTGATGTCCTTTTCCGGGTCCATCGACTCTAAGTATAGCATTTGCGCTACCACAAGGGAAGCAGTCGCATCATTGACTTCGTCAGAGAGAAATACGATGCGGTCATTGAGCAGGCGGGAATAAATGTCAAAAGAACGCTCACCGCGATTGGTCTCTTCAATTACTACCGGAACAAGTGGCATGGATAACTCCTCCTGTGGTTATGATTCTTATGGGATCACTGCTGGATAACGGCCTTCTCCTTGACCAGATCCATGGCCGCCTTCACCTTCAGATCGGCCACGATGCCATCGTGCGGGATCATTTCCTTCACGCGGGCAACATCCATCTTGTATTCGTCTGCAATGCGCTGGAACTCTGCCTCTGCCGCCTCGTCGGTGACCGTCAGCCCCTCGCGCGCCGCGATGGCCTCCAGCGTCAGACGGAGCCGCACCTGCTTTTCCGCCTGCGGGCGGAGCTGCTGTTTGAGCGTATCCATCGTCAGACCGGTATACTTGAAATAAGTATTCAGGTCCAGCCCCTGCATACGCATGCGGTTTTCGTAATCGCGTACGAAATTCTCAGTCTCTTCTTCAAACATGACCTCGGGGATGTCTGCCTCCATGTGAGAGAGCAGTTTCTCGATCAAACTGTCTTCAAAGGCGTTTTCTGCCGCTTTTTCATTCGTTGCCTGGATTTTTGCCCGAACGTCTGCTTTGTATTCAGCGATAGTATCAAATTCGGAGACATCTTTTGCAAATTCATCGTCGGCCACCGGTAACTCGGTCTCCTTGATGCCGTTCAGCACCACCGTGAAGACAGAAGCCTTTCCAGCCAGTTCTTTTGCATGATAATCTTCCGGGAAGGTCACATTGACATCAAAGGTCTCGCCAATGCTGTGACCTGCGATCTGCTCTTCAAAGCCGGGGATGAACTGCTGGGAGCCGAGTTTCAGATCAAACTTCTCGCCCTTGCCGCCTTCAAAGGGAACACCATCTACCTTGCCTTCAAAATCGATGTTGACCGTGTCCTTGTCCTGTGCCGGGCGGTCTGTTACATCCAGGGTGCGGGCATTGCGCTCGCGCACGCGGTCGATCTCGGCATCCACATCTGCATCCGTGACCTCGGCCACTTTCTTCTCGGCCTCGATCCCCAGATAGTCCTCTACCTTTACGTCAGGCTTTACGTAGACGGTAGCGGACAGCACCAGACCGTTGTCATCTGCCGATACGATGTGGAATTCCGGTGCCCCCACGATAGAGAGCTCGGACTCTTTGGCGGCTGCTTCATATGCATCCGGAATGCAGTCATTGATGGCATCTTCGTAGAACACGCCCTTCCCATAGACACGCTCAATGAGTGCGCGGGGGGCCTTGCCCTTGCGGAATCCGGGGACAGTGATGCTGGCGGCATTCTTTTTGTAAGCGGCCGTGACAGCGGCGTCAAAGGTCTCCTTGTCCACGGTGATCTCCAGTTCGTAGCAATTGGCTTTTTCCTCTGATTTTGTCTTCTTAGACAGGCTCATGTTTTATTCCTCCAATGAAAAAATGAATGTTTTGATCACATCTTTATTATTGTACCGCACTTCACCACTTTTGTCAAGTCATTTGCCGATATTTACGGCGAATTTTCCAATATTTGCAGCAAATTTTACGCTATATGCTTCCATGCTGTGGGGGCGCTTCCATATTTTTTGCGGGTTAGGAACTGGCGCGCGGTCCATACTGTTATTGGTATTATATGCGATGAAAGGAGGGAATCGCTCCGTGCCAGCGAAACCATCGCCCGCCGCACCTCGCCGCCGCGGGAAACAGCTTGTGCCTCGATGCCTGCTCGCGCTCCTTCTGGTCTGTGGGCTGGGCGTGACACTATTGCTCATCGGCGGCGCCTATCTCTATCATACGACCGATTATAGCATGGATGAACAGCTTTTTGCCATGGCAAAAGGGAACCGTACCACACGTTTTTTCTATGCGCAGAACAGTGCAACTAACAAAAAATCCAGCAATAAAATATGGCAGGCCGTGAGACCGTCTGCCACGACCGCTCTACCGGATGATTATGTGCCGGTGGAATGGGTAGAGCAGGAGATCCACGGCCAATGCCATGGGCTGTGGTGCGATTATGCAGAGATCCCTGCCAATTTGAAAAACGCCTTTGTGGCGATAGAGGATCATCGTTTCTTTGCACATGAGGGGGTGGACTGGCTACGTACCGGGAAAGCGGCACTCAACCAGTGCCTGCATTGGGAAGGGCGCTTCGGCGGCTCCACCATTACCCAGCAGTTGATCAAGAACATCTCTTCCGATGATGAGATATCCTTCTCTCGTAAAGCACGGGAGATCTGCCGCGCCATTCATCTGGAACGGTCCCATAGCAAAGAAGAGATCCTGGAATTGTACCTGAACATCGTCCCCCTTTCGCAAGGGTGCGTGGGGGTGGGGGCCGCCGCCCAGACCTACTACGGCAAGGAGGTCGGCGCCCTGACGCTGGAGGAATGTGCGGCCCTGGCCGGGATCACGAATGCGCCGGGGCGCTATGACCCCATCCGCCAACCGGAGAACCATCGCGCCCGCCGTGATCTGATCCTGTCCGAGATGGCGCATTACGGCTATATCAGCGAGGCGGAGGCGCACGCGGCACAGCAGAGAGATTGCCCTGTATGTTCCCCTACGCCGCAGGCAGGCCAGGTCTATAATTGGTATATAGAGACGGTGCTGGAGGATGTCATACAGGCACTGGTGCGGGAAAAAGGAATGTCCCGCACCGCGGCTACTGAACTCGTATACCAGGGAGGGCTTTCCGTCTATACAGCTATGGATCCCGGTGTACAGGCGGTATTGGACAGCTATTTTTCCGAGATGTCCCACCTGCCGCAGGCTTGCCGCACCGGTATGCAGATGGCCATGGTGGTCGTTGACCCGGCGAGCGGAGATCTGCTGGGCATCTACGGCGCGGCCGGAAAAAAGAGCGGGAATCGCATCCTCAATTATGCGCAGACACTGCGGGCGCCCGGTTCCGCACTGAAACCTTTGTCCGTGTATGCCCCCGCCCTGGAAGAAGGGATCATCACCTGGGGCAGTGTGTTTGACGATGTTCCTCTTTCCTTTATCGGAACAGGGGAGCATATGACCGGATGGCCCCATAATACACCGGCCGTTTATAGTGGGTTGATCGATCTCCCACAGGCCGTCGCGCAGTCTAAAAACACCGTGGCAGTACGCATTTTGCACGCATTGGGGAAAGAAAGAGCGTATTCCTATCTCTCCGGCCGACTGGGGCTTGAGACGCTGGTACGCGCACGCACCAATGCGGAGGGGGCACGGGTCACCGATCTGGCTGATGCACCTCTGGCACTGGGGCAGCTGACGGATGGAGTCTCCCTGCGCGCCCTCACCACCGCCTATGATGCCCTGGCCGGCGGCGGGGTCTATCATCATAGCCGCTCCTATGTTCTGGTCCTGGATGGCAAGGGGGAGGTTCTGCTGGAAGACCATGGGCAGGGGGAGCGCGTCTTTTCTGCCAACACCGCCTGCATCATGACAGAACTGTTGCGCGGCGTCGTCTCGCCCGGTGGGACAGCACAGGGCATCCGTCTGGGGGAGATAGTAGATGTAGCCGGCAAGACAGGCACTTCCGGCGAGAGCCGCGATAAGTATTTTGTGGGGTATACGCCTTATCTGGTGGCGGGCATATGGTGCGGTTATCCGCGTGGTAATACACCGGTCTCGGCACAGGGCGGCGTATCGCATCTGGATGTATGGGCTGCGGTCATGACAACATTGCACCAGACCTGCTTGGGGGAGACGGAGGCTGTGCGCTCCTTTACCTTGACGCCCGATGTTTGCCTCTGCCCCTATTGTCGTGACTCTGGTGGGGTCATGACCGATGCCTGCCGGGCCGATCCGCGCGGCGTGCGAGAGTCTGTTGGATATTTTGTGCGTGGGACAGAGCCGCATACTGCCTGTGACCGGCATTGCCTGGTCTCCTACGATGTCCTAGGCGGCGGGATCGCGCAGGATATATGTCCCGCGCAGTGGCGCATAACGGTGGGGCTCTTGCATGTGGAGGAGCGTGATTTCCCCATACAGGTGTATATCACCGATGCGCAATATGTATACCGTGACCGCAATACACGTGGCGCGGAGGACGGAGGAGAAGAAGGAGAGGGAAGCGGGCGGCAACCGAGGGAAGATGAACCTTTCTTTGCGCCCGACCTGCCCCCGGGACATTATGCGGGCTTAACGCGCACAGAGGACGGCCGGCAATACAATGCCTACTGTCGTGCTCTGCACGATAGGGATGGACCCTATCTAGACGATCGCGCCCTGGCGCCATGGTGGTGGACCTTGCCCTTCCAGTTCCTTTTCCCGGGGAATAAAAAATAGAAAAAGGTATTGACAAAAACTGGTATGCACGGTATAATAAAGACAGTAAGTTATGCAAAGGAGAAATATCATGGAGAAAGTAACGAAAGTCAATATCCGTCTGTCGAGTATTGAGGCGATACGCAGTTTCGTGTCGGCGGTGCTCCGTTTCGATTATGAGATCGATCTGTGCTCCGGTCGGTATTTGATAGATGCCAAATCCATCATGGGTATCTTCAGCCTGGATCTGATGAATCCCATTCAACTGATCGCACACACCGACCATGCAGAGGCATTGCTGGAGGAACTCAAGCCTTATATCGCGGATTGATCTGTATGCATGCCACGAAAGCAAAGATCCCCTGGGCGCGTTTGGCGCCCAGGGGATCTTTGTGTATTGGTAGGATCATGCCTCGTCGGGCTGTGTACAGTGCAACTGGCGGTACAATTCACTTTTTGTCATGCCCAGTTCCCGTGCGCTGGCCTTAATGGCGTCCATGCGGGATAGCCCTGCGGCCTCATGGGCGGCTACGCGTTCTTCCGGCGTCAGGGGGGAATTTTCTTCCGGCGCGTCCATCAGCCGGGTGCTTTTTGCCCCCTCCAGGATCAGAACGTATTCGCCGCGTGGCGCATGTTGGGTGTAATAGGCCTTGGCTCCTTCCAGATCGGTACGCTGTACTTCTTCATTTATTTTGGTTAATTCACGGCAGAGCGATATTTTCCGGTTGCCCAGTGTAGTAAGGAGGTCAGCCAGTGTGGCAGTCAGTTTATGGGGCGCTTCATAGAGGATGGCCGTGCGCGTTTCTCGCGCCAAGGCCGCCAGGCGTTCTTTCCGCTCGCTGCCCGATACGGGCAGGAACCCTTCAAACACGAATCGGTCCGTGGGCAAGGCAGAGAGCGCCAGGGCTGTGATGGCCGCGCAGGCACCGGGGATCACTGTCACGGGGATATCATGTGCGGCGCACAACTGTACCAGATGGCGCCGGGGTCACTGATGGCTGGCATGCCAGCATCGGTGACCAGAGCACAAGACTCTCCCGCTACCAGCCGCGCAACGATCTCTTCACCACGGCTGCGTTTGTTGTGCTCGTGATAACTGATCATCGGGCGATGGAGGGAAAGGGCAGAGAGGAGCCGCCGCGTGTTGCGCGTGTCTTCCGCGGCGATCACATCCACCTCGGCCAGAACTTTTTTTGCCCGGTCGGAGATATCTGCCAGATTGCCGATCGGCGTGGCGACCAGATAGAGAGTGCCGCCGATGATCCGGTTCTTTTCTTCACAGGGTGATACAGGAGATACAGACATGGCAGTTCCTTTCTCAATTTTGTAGGTCGGGGGGCAAGGTACCGGTATGGTAAACATATTGCATATCCTCGCTGAAATGGGTGCGGTCTCCGGCGGCGCGGTAGATATAAAAGGGGCGCAGGACGTGCATGCCGGCACCGCCCCCGGCGATCGCCTCTGCCAAGACCAGAGAAGGGGCAGTCGTAGGATCGGCGCATACCAGCATGAGTCGCTTGGGCGCCAGTCGTTCCTCCCGCATGGCGCAGAGCAGGTCATCCAGACGTTCGGGGCGGAACACACAATAGAACCGCCCCCCATAGCGCAACAATCTGGCGGCGGCGGCCGTAAAATCGGCGATCCCGCCGCACACCTCGTGGCGGGCGATCTGCTTCTCGGCGGTTGCGTTACAGGCGCCGGCGTGTGCCAGATAAGGCGGGTTGGAGAACACCACGTCTAAATGCCCGCGTTCTGTCCCGCACAGCGCAACAGAACGCACATCTGCCTCTACCGCGCGCAGGCGTTCCCCCTGTCCGTTCAGGCTGGCATTGCGGCGTATGAGGTCGGCATAGGCGCTCTGCACTTCATAGCAATCGATGTGGGAAAGTTTTTCACGCGTAAGACATAGCAGGGAAACGATGCCGGTGCCGCCCCCCAATTCGGCACCGGTCTCTTTACCGTTGCCACGGATGACGGCGGCCAGCAGGAGCGCATCGGTGCCGTATTGTAGCCCCTGCTTTTTTTGTATGAGGCGTATGCGGAAATTCACTTCGTCTAGCCGTTCATCGGCATGTACCAAGGGCTGTATATCCTGCATCCTGTCCCTCCGTTCCTTATGAAATATGGTAAAGTGCCGCCGGGGAAAGCACATCTTATATAACAAAGGCGGAGGGGTCTCGGGGGACCCTTCCGCCATGCAGCGCCTTCCGGCTCAGTCTTCCTTTACGGGAGCTCCGACGGGGCAAACGCCTGCGCAAGAACCGCACTCAACGCACTCATTTGCGTCGATCACGTATTTGCCATCACCCTCGCTGATGCAGCCAACGGGGCACTCGCCTTCGCAGGAACCGCATGCGATGCAGTCGTCTGTGATCTTGTAAGCCATGGATGTACACCTCCCTATACGATAGTATACGACCATTGTATCATATTTCTTGAAAAAATCAAGTCCTTTTTCAAAAAAACCGAAAAGAAGGTGAAATTCCTATGCGGCCGTCGTCAGTTTTTGGGGGCGGGCGTATCTTTCTTTTGCTCCGGTCCGCCGTTGCCAGCGGTCACTTCATTTTTCGGGCGATCTCCGTGTCCCTGACGCTTGGGGCGGCGATTTTGCTTGCGGCGCCCCTCTCCGTTGCGTGGGGTATTGGCGGCATTGTTACTGGCAACTGGTGCGGCGGCCGATGGTTGCGCGCCACCGCTTTCGCCGCGCGGCCGCTCCTCACGCCGGTTCCCATTGGGACGGGGGCGCCGCTCCTCTGCGGTTTTGCCAGCACGGGGGTCTGCTGCGGCAGCGGCGGCTGCCCGCGCACGCGCTTCTTCCGCGGCGGCTAACATGGCGGGTGCCTCTTCATCCGGTTGCAACCCGCCTTTTCCCTTGCTACGTAATACGCGCACCTCCTGGCAGGTAAAGAGACGTTGCTCGCCTTTCTCGTCCAGCCGGATCTTGACCTCACTCGTCAGGGGGCGTGCCTCAACTACGGTCCCCAGCCCAGCCGGTGTGCTCACGTAGGAACCGACAGAGGGCGTCACCTTCAGCGCTTCTTCATAGGTCTCATGCTCGTAGCGCAGGCAACACATCAGACGGCCGCACGCACCGGAGATCTTGTTGGAGTTCAGGGAAAAATTCTGTTCCTTGGCCATTTTGATGGATACTTGCACAAAATCGGGCAGGAAGGAAGAACAGCAGAACGGGCGCCCGCATACGCCGAAGCCGCCCATCATACGGGCCTCGTCCCGTATGCCGATCTGGCGCAACTCGATGCGGGTCTTAAAAATGCCGGCCAAGTCGCGCACCAGATCACGGAAGTCCACGCGGGTCTCGGCCGTGAAATAAAAGAGCAGCTTGCTATTGTCAAAGGTGTATTCCACACCGGTCAGATCCATGGGCAGACCATGCTGCCGTATCTTTTCCCGGCAAACGGTAGCGGCGTGCTGTTCCAGTCGTCGGTTCTCTTCGTCCCGTGCCAGGTCATTTTGCGTGGCCACACGGATGATCTCGCGCAATGGCTGGACGGTCTCCTTTTTGGGCACCATACGGTTGGCAATGGTCACGTGACCGATCTCCACGCCGCGGGCGGTCTCCACGATCACGCGCGTGCCCAGCGTCACCTGGTTGCCGCGCGGGGAAAAATAATAGGTCTTTCCTGCATTGCGGAACCCGACCCCCACGATCTCTACCATAGGGGCGGTGTCCTGCGTCGGGTCGGCCGCGGGCAGGAAGGGGGCTTCTTCTGTGATGTCCGCCGGAGCGGGGTTCATGCGGTTTTGTTCGTCCTGTGTATTCATGGCAGTTTCCTTTGTTTTGCAGATTTATTTGGCTTGCGCGTGGTAGAAGGTGGTGGTAAGGGAAGAAAGCAGAGCAGGTATATTGGCATTTTTTCGCAGGTCGCTTTGTGCGGCCTCAGTTGCATCCGTCAGGAGGAAGAGGCACCGTAGGCTGAAGCGGTGTGCGGTGTCCTGTGCCGCCACACGGTCGGAGAAAAAACAGAGTGGGGCCTCCTCATCCCGCTTGAGCAGGATCAGATCCCGCAAGGAGAGCGACAGTAGGCGGAGCGAGGCAAGGAGCGGCTGGCGTTGTGTGGGCAGATGCATAGTCGCGTCATAGAGTGCAGAATAACTGACCCGTGGTAGCATGGCCTGCCAGATCTGATGCACGGCCGCCCGCTGGGCAAAGAGCGGATCTTTTTCTCCCCCCTCCAGCAGTGCAAGGGCACGCCCGTAGGCGCCCTCGGCCGCCATCGTCAGGTCGTTAAACCGCGCGGGGGCTTCTTTTTGCAGGCGCACAGCCTTTTCGGATGCCTGGCACAGGCGCTCTGCTATATCCGCCTGAGAGAGCAGTTGCATGTGCCAGGTCTGTATGCGACTGCGTACCGTGGGGAGCAGGGACGCCTCATTTTCGCAGGTCAGCCAGATCACAACACGTGCCGGTGGCTCTTCAAGGGCGACCAACAGCGCGTTCTGGGCGGCCAGGGTCATGGTGTCGGCTTCTTCGATGATGTACATTTTATAGTCAAATTCCGTGGCAGACAGGACCATATCCTCTTTCATGCGGCGGATAGCCTCTACACCGATCGTAGCGGCGTCGCCGCGCGTGATATGGGTAAGATCGGGCGTGCCCGTCAAAAGTATCTTGCGGCAGGCTGGGCATTGACCGCAGGGCAGGGGGAGCGTCGGAGAGGAGGCATGCTCACATACGAGCGCCGCTGCTACCAGATGGGCAAAAGTCCGCCGCCCCGTCCCCGGGGCCCCCTGTATCAGATAGGCATGGGACATAAGCCCCTGCATCACCAACTGGCCGACCGACTGGCGGAGTGCTTCATTGCGATAGAGTGTAGGAAATAGCGGTCTCACATGCGTCCCTTTCCTTGCGATGGATTCTTACGATACATATTGATTATAACAAAAAAACCGGCCGGTGTCAACGGTTGGACACAGATTTTTGCCACCTTGCACCGCTTTTGTGAAAAAATAAGCGGTATGTGCTTGCTTTTTACCCCGTGTTGTGCTAGAATAAAGTGAAATATCATTCCCGCGGTATCATTTGCCAGCGGAAGGAGGCAGTTATGGAAAAGGAAAAGTTTTTTATCACCACGGCGATCGCGTACAGTTCCCGCAAGCCGCATTTTGGTAATACGTATGAGGCGATCATGGCCGATGCGGTGGCCCGGTTCCATCGCCAGTTAGGGCAGGATGTCTATTTCTTGACAGGGACCGATGAGCATGGACAGAAGATCGAGGGCTATGCGGCCAAGGCTGGTGTAACACCGCAGGCTTATGTGGACGGCGTCTCTGGTGAGATCCGCCGCATCTGGGACCGGATGCAGGTCAGTTATGATCGGTTCATCCGCACCACCGACCCGGACCATGTGAAGAGCGTGCAGCACATCTTCCGTAAATTCTATGAGCAGGGCGATATCTATAAAAGTGCCTATGAGGGGTGGTATTGCACCCCCTGTGAGTCCTTCTTTACCGAAACGCAGGTCGTAGACGGGAAATGCCCGGACTGCGGTGCCCCTGTGCAGAAGGCGAAAGAAGAGGCTTATTTCTTCCGCATGAGCAAATATGCCGATCGCCTTATGAAGCACATTGAGTCGGAGCCCGATTTCATCGCCCCGGAGTTGCGCAAAAAGGAAATGGTCAACAATTTTCTGAAGGCCGGGTTGCAGGATCTTTGCGTTTCCCGTTCTTCCTTCCGATGGGGGATCCCCGTTACCTTTGATGATAAGCATGTGATCTACGTGTGGCTGGACGCCCTGTCCAACTATATCACTGCCTTGGGCTATGACCCGGATGCCGCTGCGCAAAGCGAAAAATTCACACATTATTGGCCGGCAGATATCCATGTGATCGGAAAAGACATCTTGCGGTTCCACACGATCTACTGGCCCATCTTCCTGATGGCACTAGGCCTGCCATTGCCGAAAAAAATATTCGGGCACCCCTGGTTCATCGCGGGGGAAGATAAGATGTCTAAGTCCCGTGGCAACGTTATCTATGCGGACGACCTGGCTGATCTCATATCGGTCGATGGCGTGCGCTACTATGCGCTGTCTGAGATGCCATATTCGACCGATGGCAGCATCACTTATGAGAACGTCATTAAGCGATATAACACAGATCTGGCTAACAACCTTGGTAATCTGGTCAGCCGCACGCACGCTATGACGGTCAAGTATTTTGGCGGCATCGTGCCTGCGCCGGGCACACCGGAAGGGCCGGATGAAGCGCTGAAGGCGGCCGTTGCAGACGCGGTGCAGACATCGCGCGCCTGCATGCTGGATTATCATGTGGCCGACGCGCTGGAGGCGATCTTTAGCATGTTGCGCCGGGCCAACAAGTATATCGATGAGACGATGCCCTGGGCGCTGGCCAAGGATCCTGCCGGCAAAGAGCGCCTCGGCACGGTGCTATACAACCTCCTGGAGGTCATTCGGACGGCCGCCGTATTGTTGACGCCTTTCATCCCGGACACCGCCGCCCGGATCTTCAGCGCGTTGGATGCCGCACAGCGCTCCTACGAGAGCATTGCTTCTTTTGGCGGGTTGGCGCCGCATCGCGCATTGGGGGAGGCATGCACCCTCTTTGCCCGGATCGATGAGCAGCAGTTCCTTGCCGCACGGCAAAAGGAACAGGAGGAAGCGGCAAGA
Source organism: uncultured Ruminococcus sp. (assembly GCA_964463735.1). Lineage (GTDB taxonomy): Bacteria > Bacillota > Clostridia > Oscillospirales > CAG-272 > UBA1740. The sequence continues at coordinate 18,673 of CAYXDB010000005.1, forward strand.
CCGGCGCCCGCCCCCGCCCCCGCAACGGAGGAGGAAGAGCACCTGCCCCAGATCGATATCGATACCTTCATGGGCGTAGAACTGCGTGCCGCTACGGTGGTAGCCTGCGACAAGATCCCAAAAGCAAAAAAGCTGCTGCGTCTGGATGTGGATCTAGGATATGAGACGCGCCAGATCGTGTCCGGCATCGCATTGCATTATACACCGGAAGAACTGGTCGGCCGTAAGGTCGTGGTGGTTGCCAATCTGGCCCCTGCCAAACTGTGCGGCTATGAGAGCCGCGGGATGTTGCTGGCGGCAGGCGGCGATCGCATACGCGTCGTCTTCCTCCCGGAGGATACCCCTAACGGGAGCCGCATTCGCTGATATGCAGATCTTTGATTCTCATGCGCATTATTATGACGCGCGCTTTTCTTCGGAAGAATGCCCCGGCGGGGCTGAGGCCCTGCTGGATACGCTCTTTTCCTCCGGCCTGCTGGCTGGTGTGATCAATGTGGGGGTGGATGTACCGTCCACCCGCCGCGCGATCGCGCAGGCGCGCCACTATCCGCGTATGTACGTGGCGGCCGGCATCCACCCGACCGATGCTATGCAATATACGGACATGGCCGGGGAGTTAGACGCTTTACGTGCGCTGTGCACGGATAACGATAACAAGGTGGTGGCACTGGGGGAGATCGGTCTGGATCATCATTATCCCGATACCGATTACGCACGGCAACGGCAATGGCTGGAGGCACAACTGGAACTGGCAGAGGAACTGTCCCTGCCTGTTGTCATCCACGACCGCGAGGCGCATGGGGAATGCTTTGATGCGATCTGCGCACATCCCGGTGTGCGCGGCGTGTTTCACAGTTACAGTGGCAGTCTGGAAATGGCACAGGACCTGGTGCGCCGTGGGTGGTATATCTCTTTTTCCGGCACGGTGACCTTCAAAAATGCCCATCGCGTGGCGCAGGTGGCCGCTTCTGTTCCGCATGAGGCCGTTTTGATCGAGACCGACTGCCCCTATCTTGCCCCCCATCCTTTTCGTGGCTCGCTCAACCATTCCGGGCGTTTGCCCCTGGTCGTTGAGCAATTGGCGGCGCTTTGGGGCGAGACGGCAGAAGCGGTAGCGCGCCAAACGCGAGAAAACGCCCTGCGTTTCTTCGCTATTCCATCCCTGCCGTAAAATATCACTGCGATTTTTCCATCTTTTGCGTTTTAAAACAGCATATCGATCCACGCGAAGGCAAAGAGCCAGGACATCACACCAGGTGCCCTGGCTCTTTTTTGCATGTTTTTCTGCCTTGTGCACATACTAAAGGCGATCTTATAGACGAGGTGAAAGGATGAAAAGAATACAGATCGTTCGCGTTAGTGCAAGAGAGATACTCGACTCCCGCGGGAACCCCACCGTTGAGTCCTGCGTGACCTTATCGGATGGTACCACCGGCATTGCGGCGGCGCCGTCCGGCGCTTCTACTGGGCAATATGAGGCGCACGAATTGCGGGATATCACGAAGCAACGGTACCATGGCCGCGGTGTGCTGGATGCCGTCTATCATGTCAACAAACTAATATCACCGGCGCTGAGCGGCATCACAGCCTATGAACAGCAGGAGATCGACCATACGATGCTGGCGCTGGACGGGAGCGAGAACAAGAGCCGGCTGGGGGCTAATGCCATTTTGTCCGTTTCTTTGGCCGCCGCGCGTGCCGCCGCTACTTCGCTGGAGATGCCCCTCTTCCGCTATCTGGGCGGATGCCACGCGCGGCGCATGCCGGTCCCCATGATGAACATTTTGAATGGCGGTGCACATGCCACGAACAATATAGACATCCAGGAATTTATGATCGTGCCAGTTGGTGCTTCATGCTTTGCCGAGGCGATCCGGATGGGGAGCGAGATATATCATGCACTGGGGAAACTGCTACGACAACGCATGCTCTCCGGCACGGTGGGGGATGAAGGAGGGTATGCACCGGATCTGCCCAGTGATGAAGCCGCCATCTCATTGATATGTGAGGCGATCTTTGCGGCGGGATATGATACGGATGCTGTCAAGATCGCCTTAGACGCCGCGGGCAGTGAATGGGCAGAAAAGGGGACGGGGCATTATCTGCTCCCCAAGCGGGATAAGCGCCTTTCCACCCACGCATTGATCGAGGAATGGCAGCGCCTGGTGGAAAATTATCCGATCCTGTCGATCGAGGACGGGATAGGGGAAGATGATCTTGACGGGTGGCGCGAGATGACAGAGGCACTGGGCGACCGTATCATGCTGGTGGGGGATGACCTGTTCGTCACCAATGTGACCCGTCTGCGCATGGGGGTGGATAGCCAGGCAGGGAACGCGATCTTGATCAAGCCCAATCAGATCGGCACCTTGAGCGAGACGCTGGATGTGATACGCCTGGCGCAGGAAGCGGGATACAAGTATGTCCTGTCGCATCGTTCCGGGGAAACAGAAGATACCTCCATTGCCGATATCACACTGGCGACGAACGCCGGGTTTATCAAAGCGGGGGCGCCAGCACGCGGAGAGCGGGTGGCTAAATACAATCGGCTCCTCCGGATCGAGGCCGCACTGGGGGATTTTGCGCTCTACGGGAAATAATTTCAAAAAAATCAAATCAAATCTTGACAAATCAAAAAAACTGTGCTATGATATGTGAGGTACGGCGAAAGGCGCCTCACAGTCTGCCCCATTAGCTCAGATGGTAGAGCACATGACTTTTAATCATGGTGTCCGGAGTTCGACTCTCCGATGGAGCACCAAAAACGCGGACAAAATAGACGTGGTCTGTTTTGCCCGCGTTTTTACGTATCTTTCTGCCATCAAAGGAGCCGCCATGCAAGTATTATCCATAGGAAACAGTTTTTCGCAAGATGCCCAGCGCTATCTGCACGGGATCGCGCAGGCTAACGGATATGACATGACCACCTGCAATCTGTATATCGGCGGCTGCCCACTGTCCCTCCACCATGAGAACATGTTGCAGGGGAAGGACGCCTATGCACTGGAAAGGAACGGGGAGAGTACCGGTGCCAGCATTTCCTTGCAGGCGGCTTTGACAGAGCGCCCGTGGGATGTCGTAACGGTACAACAGGCCAGCCGCCTGTCGCCCGATTATAGTACGTATCAGCCGTATCTGAATGCGCTGGCACAGTACATCCGGTCCTGCGCGCCGCAGGCGAAATTGGCCGTGCATCAGACCTGGGCCTATGAGGACGGGTCGGATCTTTTGCAGGAGACCATGGGATATGCAGATCACAGAGCCATGCTCAGGGACGTCCGCGGGGCGTATCGTCAGGCGGCTGACGCGATCCAGGCAGATCTGCTCATTCCGTCCGGGGACCTTTTCGGCGCTCTTGCCGACGGCGGTGTAGCCCCTATCTACCGGGATACCTATCACGCCAGTCTGGGCTTGGGGCGCTATGCACTGGGCCTTCTCTGGTATGCCGTGCTGACCGGCCGTTCCGTACAGTGCGATGCATTTACCGATATGGAGGAAGAGATATCCACGGAACAGCGCCGCGCTGTGCAGGCGGCAGTGCTGGCGGTGTGCCCAAGATCCGGTCGCACCTGATGCTGGTTGCTTCTACTACTATTTGATCTGCGTGGCGCAAAAGGCGCCGGTGAGTTCGTGACCATCCTCACCCAAAACAAAACTAAGGAGTTATATCGTCATGAAAAGGACACGTCTTTATCGATTAACGATGAGCGCGATGATCGCGGCTCTCTACGTGGTGCTGACCGTATTCGTTGGCGCCTTCGATCTGGCCAGCGGGGCCGTCCAGTTGCGGCTCTCGGAAGCGCTGTGTGTGTTGCCATGCTTTACGTCAGCGGCTATTCCAGGGCTTTTTGTGGGGTGCCTGCTTGCCAATCTGCTGGTCGGCGGGACGATCTGGGATATCGTGTTCGGCAGTTTGGCGACGTTGTTGGCCGCGTCGGTGACGTATCTTTTACGGCGGCACCGGTTCCTTTCGCTCCTTTCACCCGTCGTCTTTAATGCGTGCATCCTGCCGCCGGTCCTCCTGTATGGCACTATGGCGGCCGAGACGATCACCTGGGAAATGCTGGCTTTCTACGCCGTGTCGATCGCAGGCGGGGAGGCGCTTTCCTGCCTGCTGTGCGGCACGCTCCTTGCCCGGTTCTTAGATCGGTTCCAGCACCTGCTTTTTCCTTCGGAAACGGGTGGGAGCCCCCGCCGGACCTGACCGGCGCAAGGGCGCTATTCTCGGAAGGATGCAATTTTTTTGCAAAAAAATGCAAAAAACCGCGATACCCCCTTGACAAAAGAGATCCGTTGTGCTATGATAGCACCATATTCAAGTTTCTTTGGGAGATGATTACGATGGGACGCAGTTCGCTTTCTATGATGATGGCGATGCTGGACATGTGCATGCGCATGCCCATGTTTTTGCGTACCTGTTTGTAATGATCGTACTAAGGCAGCTTCATAATGATTTATGAAAGGCAGTCCTGTACGGGCTGCCTGTTTTTTGTGAAAGGAGGGTGCCATATGAAGATGAGCCTTGCCAGTCAAACGCCGCATCTTTTGATACGCACCAATTCTAAGAACCAGCGAATGTGTGGCAGAGTAAGATAGATCTGTACACGTCACACACACTATATCTATTCGTTATTAAATCAAAGGAGATATTATCATGAAAAAACTGATCGCTTTGACCCTGTGCCTTGTTCTGGCATGCGGTGCCGCCCTGTCCCTTACCGCCTGTGGCAACACGACCAAACCTATCGTTTCTGTCCTCGCTGTCCATGTAGAGCCTATGGGCCTGTACGGTGGTAAGCAGACCACGCTGGACACGCTCCAGAGCACGACCGGGCTGAAGATCGGCGTGCCGAACGACAGCACGAATGAAGCACGCGCCCTGATGCTGTTGGCTGCCAATAACATCATCACCTTGAAGGATGGCGCTGGCATCGGTGCCACCAAGCAGGACATCGTGAACAACCCCTATCAGGTAGATATCGTAGAACTTGAAGCGGCACAGATCCCCTCGCATCTGGCCAGCCTGGATTACGCTGTTATCAATTCCAACTATGCGCTGGATTCCGGCCTGAACCCGACCAAAGACTCGCTCCTGCAGGAGGGCTCTGCATCGGCTTATGCCAACATCCTTGTGGTGCGGGAAGAGGATAAAGATACCGATAAGGTCAAGGCCTTGGTTGCCGCACTGTCCAGCCAGGCCGTGAAGGATTATATTGCAAAGACCTATAATGGTTCTGTGGTCAGCGTGGTCGATGCTCCCTTGTCCGATGGTTTTGACAGCACGGTGGATTATGAAGCATTGCGCGGCACCACCATTGCCGTAGCCGCATCCCCCACACCGCATGCCCAGATCCTGGGCGAGGCCAAGAAGATCCTGGCACAGAAGGGGATCACGCTGGATATCCGTGAATACGGCGACTACATCATTCCAAACCAGGTCGTGCAGAACGGTGAGATCGATGCGAACTACTTCCAGCATCAGCCCTACCTGGACAACTACCTGAAAGAAAACTGATAGCACCTGGCGGAAAAACGAGAGCGGAGACCTGGATGGCATGATAGAGATCAGAGATCTGTGTAAGGTGTACGAAGGCGATGGCGAGACCGTCGAAGCGCTGAGGAACATCAATTTGACCATAGCAGATGGCGAGATCTGCGGCATCATCGGCATGAGCGGCGCAGGGAAGAGCACGTTGGTGCGCTGTATGAACATGCTTGAGCGCCCCACACAGGGGAGCGTGCTGATAGACGGCGTGGATCTGGCCGCCATGAGCGAGACGGAGTTGCGCACGGTGCGGCGCGACATCGCCATGATCTTTCAGCATTTCAATCTTTTGATGCAGCGTACCTGCCTCAAAAATATTTGCTTTCCCCTGGAACTGGCCGGCGTCCCAAAACAGGAGGCCATAGCGCGCGCCAAGGAACTACTGGAGATCGTAGGCCTGCCCGACAAGGCGAATGCCTATCCGGCGCAGTTGTCCGGCGGCCAGCGTCAGCGCATCGCCATTGCGCGCGCCCTGGCAACTGAGCCGAAGGTCCTGCTCTGCGATGAGGCTACTTCGGCGCTGGACCCCAAGACCACGCGCTCCATTCTGGAACTGATACGGGATATCAATAAAAAGACCGGCATCACGGTAGTGGTCATCACCCACCAGATGAGCGTGGTGGAGGAGATCTGCCACCGGGTGATTATTTTGGATGATGGCTGTGTAGTGGAAAGCGGAGATGTGGGGAGCGTGATGTCCTGCCCTCATTCCGAAGCGGCCAGAAGGCTGGTGTTCCCGGGTGGCGCCGATGAGATACTGTCTGTGCAGTCCGGGGCCCATCTGATGCGGGTGATCTTCCACGGAGCGGACGCGACAAAGAGCCCCTGGATCTCCACTTTAGCGATCGAAAAAGGGATCGCTGTCAATATCCTATCCGCCTCTACCCATTCCACAGATGACAAGATGTACGGTTATATGCTGTGCAGTGTAGAAGGAGAGGCCGCCTGGCAGGAGGCACAGCAGTATTTGCGTGCCATCCCGGATATCACAGTCGATACGGTAGATACCTTGCAAGATACAGTGAGGGGAGGAGAGACTGTATGATCAACTGGTTCAGTCAGGTCAAGTGGGAAAGGGCATTACAGTTCCTTTCCGAATTTCCCATGGCTATATGGGAGACCTTTTATGTCACGCTTCTGGCAACTGCCGTCGCATTTGTGATCGGGCTTCCCTTAGGCGTTTTGCTGGTCGTGGGAGATAAGGATGGCATCCACCCAATGCCGCGCGCACTCCTGCATGCCATCAATGTCCTGATCAATCTGTTGCGCTCTGTTCCTTTCCTGATCTTGATCGTAATGGTCATACCGCTGACGCAACTGATCCTGGGGACCTCGGTCGGTACGATGGCCTCTGCCATACCGCTGACGATCGCAGCATTTCCTTTTGCCGCCCGGCTAGTTGAAAGCAGTTTGCGGGAAGTGGACCCCAATCTGATAGAAGCGGCCCAGAGCATGGGGGCAACACCGATGCAGATCGTCCTAAAAGTCCTCCTGCCGGAAAGCGTCCCTTCTCTTATCTCTAATGTTACGCTGACATTGACTACCGTCCTGAGTTATACCGCTATGAGTGGTACGGTCGGTGGCGGCGGCCTGGGCAAGATCGCATTGATGAACGGGTATCAGGGCTTTAACTACTACCTTATCATCTTCTCGGTGGTGTGCCTGATCCTCATCGTGCAGCTCTTCCAGACCGTGGGGACGCACTTGGCTACGCGTTTAGATAAGCGCGTCAAAAATAAATGAAGGACTGTCTTGCAGAGATATTTTGCGGCAGAACATATTAAAGCAAAAAATCAAGGCCATTGTTCAAATGGTCTTGATTTTTTTGTTAGGGCGCACAACATTTGCAGAGGAAAGTATTGCTTTTTGCTTTTTTACGTGTTATACTAGTTGCGCATGAGGTTTTGCCACGCAAAGAAGGGAGAGATCGGATGAACGGACAGGACAGACTCTATCAGCGCAGATGGGGCGTTTTTACGCATTTTCTGTATGGTACCCCCAGCGAGCCGGAACGGCTTTCTGGTAGCTGTGATTGGAACGCAAGGGTAGATGGGTTCGATGCAGAGCACCTGGCGCGCACATTACATGAAATAGGGGCAGGATATTATTTTGTTACGGTGATGCAGGGGGATCCGCACATGCTGGGGCCCAATGCGACCTTTGACCGTATTGCGGGAACGCGCCCGGGGGAATATTGCTCCCGGCGTGATCTAATAGCTGATCTGGCTGTTGCCCTTAAAAAGTATGACATCGATCTGTATCTGTATTTTACGGGAGATGGACCGTATAAAGACCCGCAGATCGGAGGACGCTTCGGTTTTGTAGAACCGCGCGAGCGCGTGACAGAAGCATTTGTACAGCGTTGGGCCGCGGTGCTGCGGGAGTATGCTGTTCGCTACGGCAATGCCGTCAAGGGGTGGTGGATCGATGGCGTTCCGGAGCACTTTCATTACAATGACGCGTTACTCTCTTATTACTACCAGGCTGTCAAAGCCGGAAATCCAGAGGCCATCGTGGCCTTTAATAATGGCGTAAAGCCTAATTGCGAAAAATGGTATTCAGGCGAGGACTTCACCGCCGGGGAACTGACGGATTTTGAGGTCTTGCCCCCCGCACGCTTTATTGACGGGGCACAGGCCCATTACCTGATCCCACTGGGCGTTTCTCCCAATGGAGACCAGAATTTCAGTTGGTGCAAGCCCGGATGCAAGCGTGATGCCGCGTATTTGATCGATTATGTGCAACGTGTCCATGAGGCTGGCGGCGTTGTGACCATTGACATCCGCATAGAGGATGACGGCACACTGGATGCGGAGCAGATCGCGCAACTCAAGCAATTGGGGGCCGCCGTTCCTACCCACGGATGAGAAAAAGAGCAGGGAATTCCTGCTCTTTTCTATTTCTCGCGCAAATGTTGCGCATGTCGGTAGGAGTTGGGGGAACAACTTTTGAAGCGGCGGAAGATACGGTTGAAATAAGAGACGTTAGCAAAGCCGACCTCCATGGAGATGTCCAGCACGGGACGTGCGGTGCGCGTCAGCAACTTTTCTGCCTGATGGATGCGCACGAAATTCAGGTATTCGATAAAGGTACTGCCGGTCGCCGCCTTGAATTGGCGGCAGAAATATCCCTCGCTCATCTGGCACAGGTTGGCCACGGAAGAAAGCGACAGATCCTCGTCATAATGCTCATCGGTATAGAGCAGTGCCGGCATCACCTTCTGTATAGCGGCCGTCCCTAATACATGCTCCGTATCGCAGAGCATGCCGGAGCGGTATAACTCGCCCAGCACACAGTAGATCTCTCCGCGCAGAAACGTCTCGTAAAAGGGGAGCGCCCGCTCTTTTTCGTCTATCAACCGGATGAGCGTGTCATACAGGCTGTGCCCCGCCGGGAAAATGTGGATAGGATGATCTCCGGAAAGGTTCAAAAAGCGGGAAAGATGACGGAGCGGGCGACTGTTGTCATCCCCTGTGCTGTAGGCTTCTGGCCTGAATTGCAACAGATAGACGTGCGTAAAAGGGGGCGGGTCTACCGTCCGGTGCGGGATGCGCGCGTTGATAAACGCCACTTCTCCGGGGCGCAGGATGTATTCCTTTTCGTCCACCCATATCAATTTTGTACCGCCCAGGCAGATCAGAAGTTCTACTTCATCGTGGTAGTGAAGGGGGGATTCTGATGCATTCTCATGATACACCGGAGAACCGGCAATATGTAGTGGTGTGTGCGGGACGTTGGATTGTACCAGTTCGTTTTCCATAATTATGCCTGCTATGTCAAAATTGTACAATAAAATAAAAATATTCTTCTTGCTTTTGAAGAATTGTATGCCGTATAATTATTATAGCACATTCCCTGATAAAAACTCAAGTGCTTTAAGGAGGATTTTTCACAATGGCTGAGAAAAAAGCAACGGATCTAGATGCGTTCAAGTCTAACCAGGATGTCAAAGAGATCGATACCAAGAAGGTGTTGCGTGTCGGTATTATCGGTACTGGTTGGATCGCAGGCGCCCATATGGATCAGTATGTCAAGATGCCGGACGTCAAGATCGTGGCCGCGGCCGATCTGGTACCGGGAAAGGCTGCCGCTTTCATGAAGAAGTGGGGCATCGAAGATTGCCATCTGTACCCGGATCACAAGTCCATGCTGGACAATGAGGAATTGGATGCAGTGAGCATCTGTACGTACAACTGCACCCATGCTGAGTGCGCTATCTACGCACTGGAGAAGGGCGTAAACGTCCTGCTGGAGAAGCCGATGTGTGTCACGACCGAAGAGGCCGTGGCCATCTGCCGTGCCGAGAAGAAGAGCGGCAAGTTGCTCTCCATCGGCTTCCAGCCCCGCTGCGACGATAATATGAAGATGGTCAAGCGCATCGTGCAGTCTGGCGAGCTGGGACAGATCTATTACATTCAGACCGGTGGCGGTCGCCGCAGAGGTATCCCGACCCCGTTCGGCACCACCTTCATTCAGGAGGATACCGCAGGTATTGGCGCATTGGGCGACATCGGTTGCTATTCTCTTGACATGGTTCTGAACGCTATCGGTTATCCGAAGCCCCTGACCGTAAGCGGTTATAAATCTGCTTTCTTTGGTAAAGATCCCAATTATTGGACGGCAGAAGGCAAGCCCTCTAACTATGCTGATATCTTTGGTGTAGACGACTTTGGCGCCGCCTTTATCCGTTTGGAGGGTGGCATCGTAGTGGACTTCCGTATTGCATGGGCTATGCATTTGGACACCCCGGGTGACACGATCATTATGGGTACCAAGGGCTCCTTGCGCATCCCGTCCACCGAGTGCTGGAATGGCTCTATTGGTGGCCCGCTGAAGATCTATCACGAGGTGGCTGGTGCCGCCGTATGCACCGAGATCCCGATGTGCAAAGGCGATGGTGTGGATAACTTCTACAAGAAGGTGCGCAGTTTCTTGGATGCCATCAAGGAAGGCAAACCGGCACCGGTTCCGTCCAGCGAGATCCTGTATAACCAGGCTATCATCGATGGTATCGTGAAGTCCAGCAAACTGGGGCATGAGATCGAGATCGAGATCCCTGAGATCTGAGGAGCACAGAGATGAAGAAATTTAAGATCGGCCTGCAACTGTACAGTGTGCGGGATCAGATGGCTGAGGATATGGAAGGCACCTTGAAGGCGGTGGCCGAAATGGGGTACGAGTGCGTGGAGATGGCCGGCTACTTTGGCAAAACGGCCGAAGAGATCCGCGCATTGCTGGATAAGTATCACCTGACGTGCCCCTCCATCCATCAGGCGATCGACTTCTATGAAAATGGCGGGCAGGAAGCCGTAGATTTCGTCAAGAAATTGGGCATCACCTATTCCACCTTGCCCTGGTATCATGCTGACCGGTTGCCTGGCACGCCCGCTTGGGAACAGACGAAGGAACTGTTTATCCGGACCGGCCGTCTGCTGAAGGAAAACGGCATCCAGATGCTGTACCACAACCACGATTTTGAGTTCAAGAAGCTGAATGGCCGCTACCTGCATGACATCATGATGGAAGAGATCCCCGCAGATCTGCTGCGCCCGGAATTCGATCTGGGCTGGGTACATTATGCCGGCGCTGATTGCTGTGCGTATATCAAAAAGTACAGTGGCCAGATCAAGATCGTACATTTGAAGGACTTTGACTGCAAAGAACTGGCCGGTGGCCCGGCCTATGATCTGATCGATGAGAATGGCAACCCGATGAAGGTGCCCAGCAAAGAAGACAACCAGTTCCGCTACCGCCCGGTAGGACAGGGGCGGCTGGACGTCCCCGCTATTTTGAGCGCGTGTGAAGATGCTGGGGTGGAATACCTCATCGTGGAACAGGACGAGGTGTATGATACGCCTTCTCTGGAGGCTGTGCGCCAGAGCAGAGAATACCTGCGT
>CAYXDB010000006.1:0-26581 GCA_964463735.1 uncultured Ruminococcus sp.
CATACGCACCGGGTCATCGATCGCCAGGCCCTCCTGGGCCAGCATCTTTTCCATGACCTCGGCACTTTCAAAAGGCTCGACCTCTGCATCGTCATCCGTGAAGGAAGGGCCTTCCTCCACGGTGCCGTTGACGCCGTTGCTCTCCAGCGCCTCGTACATCTTGTCCATCTGTTCGATATCGCAATCGATATCCTCCAGCATCTCCATAAAGTCACTGTCACCGATGGAACCCTTATTCTCGATCAGTTCATTGACGTCCATTTTCTTTTCGTTACTCATATCTTCAAACTCCTTTACCATGTGTCACAACACGGCTGTGTGATACTTTATTCCTGCTTGCGCCGATCGATCAGCGCTGTCAATGCATCCAGCGTCATCCCGTCATCCTTCTCTGTGGCCGCGCGGACCGCCTGCCGCAGGGTGGCGATACTTTCCCGCAATACGTCTTCCCCATTGTCGGTCAATTGCATACGTGCGACCTTCATACGTGTGATGCGCCCGACCTCCTCCGGGGTGAAGACCTCGTTCAGCAGGTCAAGAGACCGGCCCGCGGCCGCCGCATCCCGGATAAAGGCCAGCACCCGTTTACCAAAGGCGGTGAAAAAATCTGCTTCGCCCAAAGAAAGTGGCGGGGAAAAAGCGGCAGACCGGTGCTCCTCCCGTAACAAAAGCAGGCCCAGTACCGTTTCCTCTGCCCGCGTTGCCGCCGGCGCACGCACGTGATCCGGGTTGACGCGGTCGGCATATCCGGCCGTGCTCTGGCGCACCTTTTGCGTTTCCTGCTTTTTATGCTCTTTCTGGCGGCGTGCGATGAGCCGCTCCACATCGGCGCGCAGGCTATCGGACTCCACCCCGAAGGTGCGGGATGCCTCGGCGATATACACATCCCGCTCTGAGCGGGAATAAAATCCGCTGATGAGTTCGCACATGGCGTTCAGCGCCTTGATCTTGTCCTGCGGGACTTTGAGATCATAGCGTGACAGGACACGCTCAAAATTATAATCAAAGGTAGAGCGGCTTTCCTCCAACAGGCGCTTGAACTGATCCCGCCCAAACTTCTTGATATATTCATCCGGGTCTTTGGCCCCCTGCATCTTCAGCAGTTTGACCTCCAAACCGACTTCCCCCAGCATGCGGATGGCGCGGTCAGCGGCACTGCGGCCGGCGGCATCCATATCATAGGCGATGATGACCTTTTTGGTATACCGCGCCATGATGCGTGCCTGGTCATCGGTCAGGGCGGTCCCCAGTGTTGCCACCGCGTTCGTAAAACCTGCTTCATGCAAACTGATGACATCCATGTACCCTTCACACAGGATCAACTGCTCGGCACAGCTGGACCGTGCAAAATTCAGGGCAAAGAGGTTGCGGCTCTTCTTGAACACCGGCGTATCCGAACTGTTCTTATACTTGGGTTCGCTATGGTCCATGACACGGCCGCCGAAGGCAATGATGTTGCCCCCCGTGTCGATAATGGGAAACATGACCCGGTTGCGGAACGCATCATAGAGGTTACCGCTCCGTTCCGAGCGGCCACACAGAAATCCGGCCACCAGTTCCTCTTCTCCATATCCCTTCTGCCGCATATGACTGGTAAATGCCTCAAAAGAAGCGGGCGAATACCCTAGGCCAAAATGCGTGACCGTAGCACGGGAGAGGCCGCGCGTCTCCGTCAGGTACGCATAGGCGCCGCGTGCCTGCGGCGTATCTTGCAGCAAAGATGCATGAAAGAACCGGGCAGCATCCCGATTCATGGCAAAAAAGCGCTCCCGGCTATAATGGCGCCCGCCCTTCCCTGTCACGGGGGTCTCCGGCAGGCGGATGCCTGCCTGCTGGGCCAGGCGCGCCACGGCATCCGGATATTCTAGGTTCTCCATCCGCCGGACGAAGGTGATGGCGTCCCCGCCTGCGCCGCACCCGAAGCAGTAGAAACTGTTGCTTTGCGGGAACACGGTAAAGGAGGGAGAGCGCTCACTGTGGAAGGGGCACAGCCCCACGGAATTGGAACCGGCGCGCCGCAGTGTCACATACTGGGAGATGAGCGCGGTGATGTCTGTCCGCGCCAGGATCTCTTCAACGATCTCTCTAGCTATCGCAGGCATGCCATCACCCCTTCCAGACCTTGGGGATAAAGATATCCTCATAATGGGCAATGGCATATCGGTCTGTCATACCGGAAATAAAGTCACAGACACAGCGCCCAACACCATCGCATGCCAGATTGCGGCGGTAGAGTTCCGGCAACTGTTCCGGCCTTTCCTGATAATACTGATACAGGCTGATCAAAAGATCCTGCGCCTTGTTTTCCTCTGCCTTGGCGATAGAATCGGTATAGACGTTCTTCTTCAAAAAGCTGCGCAATGCCTCAGTCGCCTCGCCGATCTCCGGCGTCATCCGGATCGTGTCGGAATCGCGGCTTGCCTCGATCACAGAGGTGACCATGGTGTTGATCCGCGCGCTGTGGCTGTGCCCCAGCACGGCGGACAGGTCGGCCGGGATATCGTCTGCTGTCAGGATGCCTGCACGGCAGGCGTCATCGATATCATGGTTGATGTAGGCGATGCGGTCAGCGAACTTCACGATCACGCCTTCCAGGGTGGCGGCCATGCAGTCCCCGGTGTGGTTCAGGATACCATCCCGCACTTCATAGGTCAGGTTGAGCCCCTGACCATCGTTTTCCAATATGTCGACTACGCGCAAACTCTGCTTATAATGGGTAAAATCAGGAGAGAAACAGCGCTGCATAGCCGATTCCCCGGCGTGGCCAAACGGGGTATGCCCCAGATCGTGCCCCAGGGCCGCCGCTTCACACAAGTCCTCATTCAGGCGCAGGGCACGGGCGATGATCCGCGCCACCTGTGTGACCTCCAGCGTGTGGGTCATGCGGGTGCGATAGTGTTCATCCGTGGGGGAGAAAAAGACCTGCGTTTTGTGCATAAGGCGGCGGAAGGATTTACAATGCAGGATGCGGTCCCTGTCCCGCTGGAATTCGGTACGGTTGGCACACGGCTCCAGCGGCCGCGCGCGCCCACGCGTATTTTTGGTCAGGAAAGCATGGGGGGACAGAAAAGCCTCTTCCCGTTCCAGAAAAACATCCCGTATCGTACTCACAGCGCATCACCCTTTCTTATCTTTCTAACAATAATATACGGGGGCTTTTCGCAAAATACTTTTTTTCCACGATTTTTTTCAAAAAAACTGTTTTTGCCGCCAAAACCGCGCAAGTAAAAGGCCAGCACCGCCCGGGCGATGCTGGCCTTCTATATAGAATGGGGAGAGGCGCAGGGGTCACATATCCCCGTACGTATCGGCTTCCTGCCGGATGGCGACACGGGCATGGCACAGGTCGCATAGTTCCCGCACCAGGCGTTCCCCCTCCTGTGCGGGGGTGGAGACGTGCAGGGTGACCTGATCAGAAAAATCGCTGTCGCGGATGAGAACGGGCTGCCCTGCCAGATAAAACTGCACTTTCTGATAATCGGGGTACGAACAGGACAGAACATAATTGGAAAGGCGCATCCGCTTGACGATGCCTGCCTGCTCTACGGCGATCTGCGCCGCGTGGGTATAGGCGCGCACCAGCCCCCCGGTTCCCAACAAGGTGCCCCCAAAATAGCGGACCACCACGACACAGGCATTACATATCGCACCATGGCGCAACACATCCAGCACCGGCAATCCTGCCGTCCCCTGCGGCTCGCGGTCATCGCTGTACCGCGTGGTAGCGTTTTCACGCAGTACATACGCATAGACATGGTGGGTAGCATCCGGGAATTCCCCGCGGATCCGCGCAAGGAAGCCAAGCGCCTCCCCCTCCGTCTCCGCCGGGCAGGCGCACCCGATAAAGCGCGAGCGTTTTTCTTCGCACTCCGCCCGCCCTTCTTGCCGCAGTGTGATATAATCTTCTTCTGCCACGGATCATCCTCTCATTCTTCTGTTTTTTCCTGTGCCAGGTACGTGGCGAATTGCCCCATTCCTTTCCGATCGAGCACGGCGCACACGCGGATATGATCTGCCTCATAGGTCACATCTTCTACGGTGCCGGCGGTGTATACCGCACTCACGCGGGCCTGCTCACTGTACGGGAAGCAGAGCGTGACGCGGCGCTTGCCCGCACGCACGCGCAGGAGCAGGGCCTGCAACAGTTCCTCGACCCCTTGCCCACTGGAGGCAGACAGACATATCTTCCCCTCTTCCGGGGCGGAGGGAGGAAAGGCGGGCAACAAGTCGCATTTGTTATATACATACAGCATCGGTTTGTCCCCTGCCCCCAATTCCGAGAGCAGTTGCTCCGTCACGGCACGGTGCGCCTCCCCCTCCGAGTCGGTGGCGTCCATAATGATCAGAAGGATATCGGCATAGGCGGCCTCCTCCAGCGTAGAATGGAACGCCTTGACCAGGTGGTGCGGCAATTTACGGATGAAGCCGACGGTATCGGTCAAGAGGACCTCCTCCCCCTCCGGCAACGTCAGGCGCCTTGTGGTGGGATCCAGCGTAGCAAAAAGTTTATCCTGTGAGAGGACGCCGGCCCCGGTCAGGTAATTGAGCAACGTGGACTTCCCCGCATTCGTATAGCCGACGATAGCCACCTTGGGGATGCCACTGCGGTCCCGCGCGGCACGCATCGTAGCGCGATTGGACTCCATTTCCCGCAATTGTGCCTCCAGCGCATCCATGCGCCGTTTGATATGCCGCCGGTCGCTCTCCAACTGTGACTCACCCGGGCCGCGCGTGCCGATCGTACCGCCCTGCCGGGAAAGGGAGAGCCCCTTTCCTGACAGGCGCGGGGCGGTATACTTCAACTGTGCCAGTTCCACCTGCAATTTTCCCTCACTGCTAACTGCGTGCAGGGCAAAGATATCCAGGATCAACATACTGCGGTCTATGACGCGCACGTCCCCGATATCATCTTCCAGATTGCGGATCTGCGAGGGGGATAGCTCCAGATCAAATACGACGAGCCCCAGGCCCTGTGCCTGACACAACTGGTGTATCTCCTGCACCTTGCCACTGCCGATGCAGGTACGCGGGTCAAATGCGGCACGGGTCTGTATCACGCGGGCGACCGCCTCCCCTCCCGCCGTGTCCAGCAGGCGTTCCAGTTCATCTAAACTGCGGGCGCATTCCTCGACCTCCGCACTGGATGCGGCAATGGTCACCAAAACTGCCTTTTCCCCGATCATAGGTGTTTCCATATCCTACCTCCTTTACAAAAAAAAGAGAGGACACCGTTTGCCAGCGTCCTCTTTGAGGGGGTGTGAATTACTTGGACATAGCCAGACGCTTCTTGAACTTATCCACGCGTCCGCCGGCATCCACGAGTTTCTGCTTCCCAGTGTAGAAAGGATGGCACTTGGAGCAAATTTCCACGTTCAGATCCCCTTTTACAGAACGGGTCACAACGGTGGCGCCGCATGCGCACTTGATCGTTGCTACCTTATAGTCCGGATGGATTCCTGCCTTCATTATTTTTCACCTCTTCACATAGTATTTGCCAT
This sequence comes from uncultured Ruminococcus sp., assembly GCA_964463735.1. Lineage (GTDB taxonomy): Bacteria > Bacillota > Clostridia > Oscillospirales > CAG-272 > UBA1740. The sequence goes on from CAYXDB010000006.1 coordinate 5,499, forward strand.
GTTTCATGTGCAGTACGATTCATTATAACAGATTACTTTTCAAATTGCAATACCTTTTTGCGCTTTTTTTATATTTTTTGCATCAATTCCCGGCGGAGATCAGCGATGATCTTTTTTTCCAAGCGTGAGATATAGGACTGCGAGATGCCCAGGGCGTCGGCCACCTCCTTTTGCGTCATCTCGTGGCGGCCGTTCATCCCATAGCGCATCTCTATGATGACCCGTTCCCGTTCCCCCAGCGAGCGGACCAGGCCGCGCACCATGCGCTTTTCCTCATTTTCTTCCAGCCCGCGGCTGACGGTATCTGCTTCGCTCCCCAAAATATCGGACAGGAACAGCTCGTTACCGTCCCAATCTACGTGCAGGGGCTCATCAAAGGATATCTCCCGCCGCTTCCCTGCCGTTTTACGCATGTACATCAATATCTCATTTTCGATACAGCGCGAGGCATAGGTCGCCAATTTGATATTTTTATCCGTGCGGAACGTGTTGATCGCCTTCATGAGCCCCATGGCGCCGATCGAGATCAGGTCCTCTATCCCGATCCCGGTGCTCTCAAATTTCTTGGCTATATACACGACCAGGCGCAGATTGTGTTCGATCAGCAGGGCCCGCTTGCTCTCGTCCCATTCTAAAGCGGACAGGATCTGCTCCTCCTCTTCCCGGGAGAGCGGCGCCGGCAGAACATCTGCCCCGTTGATATAATAGATCTGGCCCCAGCGCCGATGCTGGCACAGGTGCCGGATGCGGGAAAGCCAATTGTGTAACCACCCCATATCTCGCCCCTCCTAAGACCCGGCAATGGAAGCGGGGACGATCGCCGCACATCCGGCATAATCCTGCCCGTGTCCTTCGTCCACCGCCAAAACAACATCCACCGCTTTTTTGTTTTTCTCATTTTCCGGTCGGTACAGCAGTACGGCGTCCGGTATATAGCCCAAGAGCGTATGGGCGCCATTGACCGTATGGGCGACCACGATGCGCATCTTTCTCTTTTGCCACGGTATTCCGCCGCCGTTTTGCATCACGGCCAGGGACAGCCCCGGCAGCAGGCATCGGATGGCCTCCTGTTTCAGAAGGATCACCGGCCGCCCGGAGAGCGGCTCTGTCAACAGGTTACCACTGTCGGTCATCCCCTGTAAGATCACGCGTTGCCCCCGCTCCTCGATCTCCAGCATGACAAACTGCCCGGCCCCATGCCCGCGCAAAAAGCGGCCCACGAAGAAGATCAGCACGGCCGCGATCAGGGCATACAGCAAAAACCACTCTGCTTTATACGCAGAGGAGAACATGGAATAGGCGTCCTCCCCACCACCGGAAAACAGGGCGGCAAGCAAGCGATACAGCAGATCCAGCACGCTGTTCATCCAAATAACCAATACATAGAACAGCGCAAACGGCCTGCATAGAGACGTCCAGTGCCCCGCATAAGCCACTGCGCAAAGCAAAAAAGAGACGACTATATGTATCGCCACCTTGCACCAGGCCGGCCAGGCCGGCAACAGAATAACGACCGCATAGACACCGCCCAGCGCCGCAGACAGGAGCAAGCGCCACACGCGCCGCTTTAAATGGAGAAAATACCCACACAGGGACAAGAGCAAGAAATCCATGCTGGCGTTGATCAAAAAGTAAACGTCCCCATACACGATCTGGCGCATACGTTCCCCTCCCATGTGAATGTATCAGCATTATAGCAATGCGAGAGGGGGAAAACCTGTCACATTATGCGGCGCGGCCATAAAAAAGTGCCAGCCCCCCGGGAAGGGGCAGCCGCGCCCTTATAGGCTATACAAAGCTGTTGCAAGACGACCGATGCCATCGTCAGGAAAAAGGCCGCCCCCGCATGGCACGATGTGCCATGCGGGGGCGGCCTCTTTATGCTGTGCTGTGGTCAGCTGGGCGGGATACGCCCGGGGTCACAACAACACAGATGCGATCTGCTCTGCCAGGTGCTGATATCCTTCCGGAGTATAGTGGAAGCCATCCGGCGTGCGCCATTCTGTTTTCCCATCTACGCAGGCGTAGGCATCCAGATACGAAAGGGACAGTTCTTCTGCCAGGGCACGCACCTGCATATTGTAGGCACGGATCGTGGCATCGGCCTCCGCATATTGCATTCTGGATGTGATAGGGGCATCGGTCGCCCCGGGATCGGCCTGCGAACGGGTGACTGGCGTAGAAAGCCCCAGCACGATACGGGCAGACGGCAGTTTTTCCTGCAAGAATCGAACAGCTGCCGCATAATATCGTGCGTATTCTTCCGATTTTAGGCCTCCGGCATGGAGCCCGTTATTGAAGTAAACAGCGGTGTACGCATACTGTTCCTGCGCCATAAGGAGATCAATCTCCTCCAGATAGTGCGGGTTGTCCAGTGCTTTCGATGTGGTAAAGGCGGATATGGCAGCGCGATCCCCCAAGACCTTCCCCACCAGGCGTTTACTACCATCCACGATGGAATCCCCGATCAGCAAAACACGCGGCAGGCCGCTGTTGACCTTCTCCCGCCATACGTTAGACCATTCGATATCTTCCAGCATATTTCTTCCCTTCTGCCATAGCAGATCAGGCCTCCGCCTGATCCAGGTGTGTGGCGGCTTCGATCGCATCGGCGATCGGCTCAAAATAATCAGCTTCCATCAACTCGATCAACCCCTTATCGCATAAAGCAGACAGGGTAGGATCTATGGGCAGGCGCCCAAGGACCGGGATGTGGTGCCGTGCGGCGACCTCATCCAATCCGCTCTCGCCAAACAGGTGATGCTCTTTTCCGCAATCGGGGCAACGGAAATAACTCATGTTCTCCACCAGCCCCAGAATACGGATATTCATCATATCGGCCATGTTCACAGCCTTCTCCACCACCATGGAGACCAGCTGCTGTGGCGAGGTGACGACCACGATCCCATCCAGCGGCAGGCTCTGGAACACGGTAAGCGGCACATCCCCCGTTCCGGGAGGCATATCCACGAACATATAGTCTACCTCGTTCCAGCAGGTATCCGTCCAGAACTGTTTGACCATCCCGGCGATCACCGGGCCGCGCCAGATCACAGGGCGCGTCGCCTCATCCAGCAGGAGGTTGGTAGAAACGATCTCGATTCCCATCTTGCTCTTGGCCGGGAACATGCCGAGATCCGAGCCATCCAGCCGGGTTCCCTCCAGACCAAAGGCGCGTGGAACAGACGGGCCGGTGATATCCGCATCCATCACCGCGGTGCGATAGCCGCGCCGGTTCATCAGGGTGGCCAGGGCGCAGGTCACAGTAGACTTGCCAACACCGCCCTTGCCGCTCACCACACCAATGACGCGCCGCACATGGCTGGCGGCATTTTCCGGTGCCAGCATATCATTATTCGCCGTCTGCTCCTTCGGATGAGAGGAACAGTTTGCCTGGCACGACTGACAATCATGGGTACATTCACTCATTCTTTTCTGCCTTCTTTCTTGTGTCGTTTTTCTTTGTTTTTTCTTCACACGTGATCTTCAGTTCCCCATCCTGCAACGTCAGCGTAGCCGCTTTGAGGGGGGAGGCATAATGCTGGATGACCGCTTCAGCCAGCGGGTCTTCCACATGCCGCTCGATATAGCGATGCATATTCCGCGCACCGTAGCGTGCAGAATAGGAGGCACGCGCGATGTGGGCGGCCGCTTCTTCCGTCCAGGAGAAGTGGATCCCCTTCTCCCCGACCGCGTCCCGCAACTCACGCAACATGATCGCGGCGATCTGGACCAGGTCCTGCTGATCCAGGTGGCGGAAGGTGATGATCTCGTCCACGCGATTGATGAACTCCGGGCGCAGGAAGGAAGAGAGCGCCCGCTCAGTATTCTCGCGCCCGACCGCTTCCACACTGTCGCCAAAGCCGGAGATAGCGCCGGAGCGCGCCGCACCGGCATTCGTGGTCATCACGATCAGCGTATTCTCAAAATTGACGGTGCGCCCCTGCGCGTCGGTGATCCGGCCTTCGTCCAGGATCTGGAGCAGGATATTCAAAACGTCCGGATGCGCCTTCTCTATCTCATCGAACAGCACCACGGAATACGGGCGGCGGCGGATCTTTTCGGTCAGTTGCCCGGCCTCATCATACCCCACATATCCCGGCGGGGCGCCAATGATGCGGGATACAGCGTGCTTTTCCATAAACTCCGACATATCCAGCCGGATCAGTGTCTCCGGCTGTTGGAAAAGATCCTCAGCCAGCACCTTGACCAGCGCTGTTTTCCCCACCCCGGTAGGACCGGCAAAAATGAAGGAGACTGGGGCGCGGCGCGCGCTGACACCGGCGCGATCCCGTTTGATGGCACGCACCACCGCAGACACTGCCTCATCCTGCCCGATGATGCGTTCCCGCAGGCGTGCCTCCAGCGTGTTCAGACGCGAAAATTCGTCGGCCCGAATGGTGGTAGCGGGGACACCCGTCCAGATCTCGATCACATCGGCCAGGTCCGCCGTGGTCAGTTCAATGGTGGCACACTGCTTATCCAGTTCTGCCTGGCGCTCACACAATTGCAATTCCTTTACCTTGATATCGGCCAGGCAACGGTATTTTTCCTGCGTATCCCCTTCTCCCTCATCGGGCAATGCTTCCACACGGGTCTTTTCCTGCGCCAGGGCCTGCAATTGCTGTGCCACCCGGCGCCTCTCATTCAACGGTGCCGAAGCAAGGGAGACATGGGCGGCCGCCTCGTCCAGCAGATCGATCGCCTTATCGGGCAGATAGCGGTCTGTGATATAGCGCTCTGCCATGGTGACGGCATGGGATACCACCGCATCCGGGATGCGGATGCCGTGATACGCTTCGTAATAATCCTTGATCCCGGAGAGCACCTCGATGCTCTCGGCAATAGAAGGTTCCCCCACTGTCACAGGTTGAAAGCGCCGCTCCAATGCGGTATCTTTTTCAATGAACTTGCGATATTCCTTCAAGGTCGTGGCGCCAATGATCTGCACCTCTCCGCGGGAGAGCGCGGGCTTGAGGATATTGGCCGCATTCATGCTGCCCTCTCCCTCTCCGGCACTCACGATATTGTGCACCTCATCAATGACCAGGATCACGTTGCCGGCCGCCTTGACCTCGCGCAACAGTCCCAGCACGCGGGATTCAAACTGTCCGCGGAACTGCGTCCCGGCGACCAGCGCCGTCAGATCCAGCAGATACACCTCGCACTGGCTGAGGCGATACGGCACCTGCCCTGCCACGATGCGGGAGGCCAGCGCCTCGGCGATCGCCGTTTTGCCCACCCCGGGCTCACCGATCAGGCAGGGGTTGTTCTTCTGGCGGCGGCACAGGATCTGTATGACGCGGGAGAGCTCCCGCTCACGCCCCACGATCCTATCCAGTTTTCCCTCTGCCGCCTGTGCGGTCAGGTTCTGGCAATAGGTGGACAGGTACTTGAACTTGGGCTTCTTTTCTTCTTTTTCTTTTCTTTTGCTGTCCGCCTGCGTCTCCCCTGCGCCAGATGGCTCACCATGGGGAGATACCGCATTCTGGAACAATTTGGGCAAGTCGATGGCGGGGGCGCCACCGTCCTCACTATTTTCTTCATCCAATGTGGTGGGGAGGTTCTGCATACTGCCCAGCATGTTCCCCAGATCTGCACTCATGCGATCCAGATCGCTCTCGCTGATCCCCATTTTCTCCAGCATATCGTTGACAGGCTGGATACCCAATTCCTTGGCGCATTTCAGGCACAGGCCTTCATTGACGCTCTTTCCGTCCTCCATACGGGTTATAAAGACCACCGCGACCCGCGCGTGGCATCTTGAACACATCTGCATGATCGTATCTCACTCACCTTCCCGGCCGTGCCGGATCCATTCACATTTAACGCTTACCGTATATTATACAATAGTTTTTCCCAGATGTCAATGAAAGATAGCGGGCTTTTTGCCACGTGGCCTATTTCTTTCGTTTTATTTCCAGACCACCGCATCCTTGCCCAGCAGTTCGGCTATGGCCGTATAGAAGGCGGCGTCCAGGCAGACGCATCTCCCTGTCACGGCCACGTATCTCTTCTCCCGTATGCCGTACAGCACAAGTGGGATCTTGCCCGGATGGGCGGCGGCCAGTGCCAGCACCTGTTGGCACTCCGGCGCGTCCAGTGAAGGAAGGCGCACATACAGGCGCTTCTTCCCGCCGGTATCTGCCTCTGCCCCGCCCTCCTGATAGGTGCTGTTGTTTTGCAGGGGGCAAAGGGAGGACAGGAGCAGTTTGGGCGCCTCCCCTTCTCTAAAAGAGAGGGTGCCGCTGGCACAGACGGCATTTTCTGTGTGCAATGCGGCGCCAAAGCGATCCAGAAGGCGCGGGAACACCACGACTTCCATCTCGCCATAGCGATCTTCCAGCGTCACAAAAGACATGCTCTCCCCGGTGCGGGTCTTTTTATTGACCCGGCGGGTGATGATCCCCGCGATGCGGACGGCCTGCTTATCGGTATAGCGGTCAGACTCCCCCGTCTCCTCCGAATAGGAGCGGCATATATCCGCGATCCCTTCGCAGTGCAGTGCGGCCACGTGGCGGGTGTAATCGTCCATCATGTGTCCGGAAAAATACATCCCGGCGCTTTCCTTTTCCAGCATCAGCAGTTCCCGTGCGCTGAACTCCGGCACATCCGGATAGGTGTAGGAGGAAGGCGGGGCGCCCGCATCCTCCTCCAAAGAAAACAGATCCATCTGGCCCGTCAGATTGCCCCGCGCCCGTGCATTGGCGGAGGTAAGGATCTCTTCATACGCCTGCAACAACTGGCTGCGATGCGCGCCCAGCCGGTCAAAGGCGCCGCTCTTGATCAGCACCTCCACTTGGCGGCGATTGCCATCCCCGCCGCTGACGCGTGCGGCAAAATCCTCAAAGCTCCTAAACGGTGCGGTGCGGCGCTCCTGTAGGATCTGCTCGATGAACGGGCGGCCTACGTTTTTCAATGCCAGCAGGCCAAAGCGGATATTCCCCCCGGAGACAGAGAAATGCAACGCGCTCTCATTGATATCCGGCGGGAGGACCTGTATGCTCTTTTTCTGGCACTCCGCCATATATTCACCCAGTTTTGTGACATTGCCCAGCACAGATGTCATCAGGGCGGCAAAATAGGCCTGCGGATAATGGCACTTGAGATAGGCCGTCTGATAAGCAAGGAGCGCGTAAGCGGTGGCATGGCTCTTGTTGAACGCATAACTGGCGAAGCTGACCATATCGTCAAAGATCGCGTTGGCCGCCTCCTGCGGCACGCCGTGCGCCAGCGCACCCTCGACAAAATGCTGGCGCTCCGCCTGCATGGCATCCCCCTTTTTCTTGGCCATCGCCCGGCGCACGACATCGGCATGCGCATAGGTGTATCCGGCCAATTCCCGGCAGATCTGCATGACCTGTTCCTGATAGACGATACACCCGTAGGTGACGCCCAGGATCTTTTCCAAGGCTGGCACGGCATAGGTCACCGGGGTCTGCCCGTGGCGGCAGGCGATATAGCGCGGGATGGAATCCATAGGGCCGGGGCGGTACAGGGCGATGGCGGCGATGATATCCTCCATATTCTCCGGCCGCAATTGCATGAGCATCTGCTTCATCCCGCCGGACTCCAACTGGAAGACGCCCCCTGTTTGCCCCTCGGAGAGCAATACGTAGGTCGGGGCATCCTCCAGGGAGAGATGGGTCAGAGAGAAGGACGGGTCAAGGAGGCGGATCTCTTTTTCCGCATCCGAAAGGATCGTGAGATAGCGCAAGCCGAGAAAATCAAATTTGACCAGCCCCAGTGCCGCATCGGTATCCATATCATACTGCGTGACGACGGTATCCCCATTCACGGCGAGCGGGACATATTGGCGCACGGGCGCTTCGGTAATGACGATACCGGCCGCATGGGTCGAGGCATGCCGGGGCATGCCCTCCAGCGCCATGGCGGTATCCAGCAGGCGGCGCACCTCGGCGGTCCCGTCATAGAGCGCGCGCAGTTCTTTTTTCTGCAATGCCTCCCGGATCGTCACGTTCCCTCCTTGCGGGATCTGGCGTGCCACGGTGTCGACCTCACCATACGGCATGCCCAGGGCGCGCCCGACATCCCGCACGGCCGCACGGGCCGCCATGGTGCCAAAGGTCGTGATCTGCGCCACGTGCTCTTCCCCATAACGGCGCCGGACATAGGCGATGACCTCGTTACGCCGGTCATAACAGAAGTCGATATCAAAATCCGGCAAAGAGACCCGTTCCGGATTCAAAAACCGCTCAAAGAGCAGATCGTACCGCAGGGGGTCTATATCCGTGATGCCAATGCAATAGGCGACAAGGCTCCCCGCGCCGGAACCACGCCCCGGCCCCACGGGGATGCCCTCCCGCTTTGCGAAGGCGACAAAATCCTGCACGATGAGAAAATAGGCATTGAACCCCATCTGGTCGATGACCGACAGTTCATAGTCTAAGCGTGCCTCATAGGCCTGCTGCGTCGCATGGTGCAGATCGATATATCCGCGCCGGATCCGCGCCGCAAGACCGGCCTGCGTCAATTCCCGCAGGCACTGGGCGTGTGTTTTGCCCTGCGGTGGCGGGAATGCGGGCAGATGCGTTTCCCCAAAAGTAAAGGCAAAGTTGCAACGCTCCGCGATACGGACCGTGTTCTCCAGTGCGTCGGGATATGCGGCAAACAGGCGCTCCATCTCCTCGGTGCTCTTGTAATAGAACTCGTCCGTTTCAAACCCGATCGGGCGCCCATCGGAGATGACATTGCCGGTCTGGATGCACAGCAGCACGGCCTGCATCTCTGCATCCTGCTTTTCCAGATAGTGCACATCGTTGGTCGCGACCAGACCGATGCCGGTATGGGCCGCGATCTCGCACAGCCCCTCTGCCACCAGATGCTCGTCCGGCAGGGCGTGATCCTGCACCTCAAGATAAAAATTCTCGTGCCCGAAGATCTCCTGCAATTCCAGGGCATACGCCTCTGCCCCCTGTCGGTCACCGGCCAGGATGGATTGCGGGATCCGCCCTGCCAGGCACCCGGACAGGGCGATCAAGCCTTCACTGTGTGTGCGCAACAGGGCCATATCGATCCGCGGCTTACTGTAAAAGCCCTCGGTAAAACTGCGGGAGACCATCTCGATCAGATTACGATAGCCCTGTTCGTTACGCACCAGCAGGACCAGGTGGTGGCCGGACATATCCGCCTTTCCCTCACGGTCTGTGCGGGAGCGGGGGGCCACATACACCTCACACCCGATGATGGGCTGGATGCCCTCCGCGATACAGGCGCGATAAAAAGCGACCGCGCCATACATAACGCCATGGTCTGTCAGGGCCACGGCGCGGTGCCCTTCCCGTTTTGCTTTTTTTGGTATCTCTGCTATACGGCAGGCACCGTCCAGCAGACTGTATTCACTGTGCAGATGCAGGTGTACCATATCCCGCATACGATGCCTCCTTCTCCCAATCAGGCTCTTTACTCTTCTTCCAGCAGGTTCTCCGCCATCGCCATCATGCGCAAAAGGCGGTGGTTCAGGCCGGATTTTGTCAGTGGGGGATCCATGATCTGTGCCAGTTTCCCCAGGGGCAGATCGGTGTGTTGCCAGCGTGCCTCCGCCGCCGCGGCCAACTCCGGTGGCAGAAAGGAGAATTTGTTTTCTTCCTTGAGGCGCCGGATGACCTCGATCTGACGCATGGAGGCCGATATGGCCTTATCGATATTATTGGCCTCACAATTCGCCACGCGATTGGCCTCATTACGCATGCCACGCTCGATCTTACTGTCCATGACAGAAAATGTTGCCTGCATGGCGCCCAGATGCGCCAGCAGATCTTCTATGGCGGTACTGTCCCGCAGATAGAGCAGTTGCTCTTTGCGCCGTATGCCCCGTTTGGGGGTGATGCCGTATTCCTGCAACAGCTCCTGCACGAGCGCCGTGCGCTCCCCGCAGGAGAACTCCAACTGATACGCCTTATGCGGGTCGGTCATGCGCCCTGCGGCAAGGAAGATCCCCTGCAGGAAGGCGCGGCGGCAATGGTCACAGCGCCGCTTGACCGGCAGTTCCGGCCGCGGGGTATCGGCAAGTCCACGGATCCAGGCACTCGCAGTGGCGGAGGTGAAGACCAGGGACGACACGGCGATCGTGCCGGGGCGGACGGCCACATGTCCCTCGCGCCCAAACTGTTCCTGCACCAGGTGGGAAGCATATTGCAACAAGGCATCTCCCCCGACCGTGAGCCATACCTGCTCCCCCTGGGCAGTCCCGTTCACGGCCAGCATCCCATAGATCTGGGAGCGGCGACAGCAGGAAGCCCGCGGAGGTGCCTGGTACAATTCCGCTTTGATACTATCTGTAAACGACATGATCCCTCACTTATTTTTCGGCAGTTTACCACATCTCGATCTCAGGCACCAATGCGATGCCCATTTGCGCATACACGCGTTCCTGCGCCAGGTGGACCAGGGCGCGCACCTCTGCGGCGTGCGTATTCCCCCGCCCCACGATGAACCCGGCGTGCCGCACCGCTATCTGCGCCCCGCCGATCTGACAGCCGCGCAGGCCGCAGGCATCGATCAGGCGCCAGGCGGGGCCGGCCGGTGTAGCGCGGAACACGCTCCCGGCGCTTGGCAGGGAGAGCGGCTGCGCAGCGGCACGCTGCCGGATGACCTCCCGCATCGATGCCCGTAATACACCTGCCTCCTGCCGGGGAAGGCAGAAGGTGGCGGAAAGGACGACCAGCTCCCGCTCCTGCATCAAACAGGAATGGCGGTAGGAAAATTGCAGGGCCGATGCCGGACAGACAGAGACACGCCGGGTACGCAGATCCAGCAATTCGACCGTCTGCAAGTAGTCAGACACGGTGGCGCCGTGGGCACCGGCATTCATATAGATCGCGCCCCCCAGCGTGGCCGGGATGCCATACAGGCCCTCCAGTCCCCCGGCCCCGGCGTCCACGGCATACCGGATCAGTGCGCGGAGATCGGTGCCGCAGGCGGCGGTCAGACATGTGCCATGCAGGTACATCTCCTGGCAGGCACGGGTGCAGACCACGACCCCGGCATAGCGTTCATCCCGCGGCAGTACATTGCTCCCGTTCCCCAACAGGCGGAAAGGGATGGCACGGTGATACAAGCCGCACAAACATGCGCATAATTGGCCCTTATTTTGCGGCAGGAGCACGATGGCAGCCGGGCCACCCACACGGAAGGTGCAAAAGCGGGAAAGCGGCTCTTCACAGAAGAACCGGCACGCCCCTGCCCCACGCGCCTGGCAATCCTGCAACAGATGCCGCAACGTGCGTGCCACTTTTTCGGTATGCAAAAACGCTCACGCCTCCTTTATGTCGATCGTGGGTCGTTCTACCTCCGTCTTTTTACTGTTCCTGCAGCATATCTCTGGCCGCCTGGCGCTGTGCATCGGTCACTTCCAGACCGCCTAAGATACGTGCCAATTCTTCCACACGCGCAGCGGGGTCCAGGCGATGCACGGCCGTCTCGGCGCGGCCATCCCGCTCCTGCTTCTCGATCACATAGTGGGCATGCCCCAGCGATGCGATCTGCGCGGAGTGGGTCACGGCCAGCACCTGAGTACGGGCCGCACTATCGCGCAATTTGATGCCGATCTTGCGTGCCGTTTTGCCGGACACGCCGGTATCTACTTCATCATAGATCACGGTGGGGATGCCGTCCCGGTCAGCGATGACGCTCTTCAATGCCAGCATGATACGGGAAAGTTCCCCGCCGGAGGCGATCTTCGCCAGCGGGCCGGGGGTCTCCCCGGGGTTGGTGGATATCAGGAATGCGATACGGTCACTGCCGTGCCGGTCATACAGCGGCTGGCCGTTTTCCTGCTGGGGCGAAACGCGTATCTCAAAACGCACCCGTGGCATATCCAAAAAGGTCAGCGCTTCGGTAACGCCGCGCGTCAATTCCTCTGCCGCGTGGATGCGCCGCTCGCGCAAGGACGCGGCGGCTATGGCCATACGGCGCAGGCAATCCTGCTCCTGTTGCAGGCACTGGTCCATCTGCTGTTCGGCACCTTCCCAATGCTGTAACTGTTCCTCTGCCTTTGCCCGGTAGGCAAGGACATCCTCTACCGTGCCGCCGTATTTGCGTACCAGGCGACCGATGGCATCCAGCCGCGTCTCCACGCGGTCCAGCAGTTCCGTGGGGTCGCCTTCTTCCTCGCCCTGCATATCATAGATCTGTTCCGCGATATCATCGATCTGCCAGAGGTATTCCTCCAGCCGTGCCGCCAGGGCCTCCGCCGACGGGATGACATCCTGTATCTGGCGCAGAGACTGCACGGTACGGGAGAGCAGATATGTCACGCTCCCCTTCTCGCTCCCTTTCATGGCACGGTAGGCAAAGGACGTCTGGCGCGTGATGCGCTCCGCATTCCGGAGGCGTGCCCGCTTCTCTTCCAGTTGTTCTTCCTCCCCCGGTTTCAGGGCCAGGGCATCGATATCGGCCAGCTGATAGCGCAACATCTCCACGGTGCGCAGGCGTTCCCCTTCATCGACGGTCATGGTGCGGATGCGATGGCGTATCTCGCACAGTTCCTGCCAGAGGGCGGTATAATCAGCGACCTCCTGTTCCGCATGCGCGTAACTGTCCAGGATGCGTATATGGTTTTCCGGATCGATCAGGGTATGGGTATCGTTCTGCCCATGGATATTGATGAGTGCGGGGGCGATCTGCCGCAACACGGACAGGGTGACGGTGCGCCCGTTGACACGGACAGCAGAGCGGCCATCCACTGTCAGCGTGCGCTGGATCATCAACGCACCGTCTTCATCCGGCTCCAGGCCTGCGCCGGCCAGCGCGGTATGCTCAGCGGGCGTCAGATCGGTGAAAACGGCGCTGACGAGCGCCCGCTCTTCCCCGCGCCGGATCATATCGCGATCTGCGCGGTCGCCCAGTAATAGATGGATACTGTCGATGATCATGGATTTCCCCGCCCCGGTCTCACCGGTGAAGGCAGAAAACCCTTCCTGTAATTCCACATCGACGGACCGCAACACGGCCACATTCTCTATATGCAAGGATGACAGCATGCTCTACTCCTTTTACATAGTATGCAGAAGATCCCGGATCTTGTCGCACATTTCCCGGCTTTTTTCCGCGTGGCGGATGGCGACCAGGACGGTATCATCCCCGCCGACACAGCCAAGGATCTCTTCACTACCGATCGAATCGATGCAGGAGGCAACCGGCTGGGCCATACCGGGATACGTCCGGATGACGACCAGGTTCCCGGCGTGATCCACATGGATGATGGAGCCGGCCACGGCGCTATTGAAGCGCGGGACCGTCATATCGCGCGTGCCGGGGCGACTGTATTTATAAGCACCTTTGGGCGTCATGCTCTTGACCAATTTCAGTTCCCGTATATCCCGGGAAATAGTGGCCTGGGTGGCGGCATAGCCGGCGCGCTCCAGCCGCGCGATCAATTCCTCCTGTGTGTCGATATCAAATTCTTCGATCATCTCCAGGATCTTTTTCTGTCTTTCGCTCTTCATGCGTGTGTCACTCCGTCACCTTCATTTTTTTCTGTAATACGGCTAAGAAATCCGTGGTATCAAAGCACAGCATCCGTAAAGGAGCCGGCCCTTTCTGTACCGTCACATATTCGCCGGGCAGGAGGGAGAAGGTCTCCTTACCGTCCAGCGTCACAGCCATGCCATCCTGCCGGGCTGTGTTATGTACCTGTACCGCATCGCGCCCATCAAAGACCACAGAGCGGTCAAAAAACGTATGCGGACATATCGGGGTCGCGCAGATCGCCTCACTCCCGCTGGAAAGAACGGGCCCGCCGGCTGACAAGGAATAGGCGGTGGTGCCGGTGGGGGTGGCCAGGATCAGGCCATCGGCCAGGTAAGAGAGGCCCCCGGGGACCCTGGCGCGGGAGAGCGTGAGCTCTACGGCATGGCCCAGAGAAGCACGGTAAAAGACCACGTCGTTGACCACGGCACACGGCAACAGGACATCCCCCGTGGCGGCATGATGCGTCACGGAGAGGGTCATCCGCTCCTCCTTAGCAAAAGTCTCATGGCACAGGCGGGCAAGGGATGGTATATCCTCCTGCTCTACGGCGGCCAGATAGCCGCGCCGCCCGCAATTGATCCCCAGCAGGGGGATGCCGCGTGCGATAGCGAGGCGCGAGGCCTCCAGGACCGTACCGTCCCCGCCGATCGTCAAGATCAGTTCCACCCCCGCGGGGAGCGCCTCCGTTGCATCATAGTATTGCACCGGCAGGTCGGAAAGCACAGCGCGGCGGTCTTCCGGCACATAGACCTTCCCCCCCGCGTGCAACAGGACCGTACACACCTGCCGCAGGATCCGGTTCTCCGGATCTTTGGTCGCATTCTGGAACAATAAAAAATGCTGCATAGTTCAACTCCGCTTCACAAAATAGCCTAAGTATTCTATGTTTCCATCGCCGCCGGTGATAGGCGACTGTATGACCCCCGCGCAGGAAAAACCGCAGGCCTGCGCCGCCTCCTGCACGCGCGCGATCGCCGCCTGGCGGTCCTTTTCCCCGCGCACGATCCCGCCCCGCCCGACGGCGGCGCGTCCCGCTTCAAACTGCGGTTTGATCAGGCTGACCAATTTGCCCCCCGCGGGGAGCACCGTGGACAGGGCGGGCAAGATGAGCGTTTGCGAGATGAAGGAGACGTCCATCACCGCCACCGTTGGCTGGCCGGGCAGGTCGGACAGGGACAGATACCGGGCGTTATAATTCTCCCGGCAGTAGACGCGCGGGTCGGCGCGTAGCGCAGGGGCCAATTGCCCCTGCCCAGCATCGACGGCATAGACGGTCGCCGCGCCGTGCTGTAAGGCACAGTCGGTAAATCCCCCGCTGGAGGCCCCGACATCCAGCACCGTCTCCCCGGTCAGGTCCAATGAAAAAGCATGCAGGGCCGCCTCCAGTTTCAGCCCGCCGCGCCCCACATAGCGGCAAGGGTCTGAGACATGCACGTCCTCTGGTGGCATATCATCTGCCACTATATAAGATGCCTTTTCGATGGTTTTCCCCTGGATGGATACATACCCTTCCATGATCAGCGCGTGGGCGCGACTGCGGGTGGGCACCAATTGCCGGGCGACCAGGTATTGATCCAGCCTCATGACAGCATGCCCGGCGTGGGCAGGAACAGGCCGATCAGCACCCCAAGCAAAGCGCCCATACCGACCTGCAGGGGCGTATGCCCGATCAATTCCTTCAATGCCTTTTGCGAATACTCCGGATTCCCGGAGAAGAGATCCCCTACTATGTGATTGAGCACCCGTGCCTGCTCCCCGGCGGCACGGCGCACGCCAGTCGCGTCATACATGACCACAGCGGCCAGCACGAAGCAAACGGCGAAGGCGGGGCTATCGGCCCCAGCGACCATGGCGCACCGCGTCATCAGGGCACAGACGGTGGAGGAATGCGAGGACGGCATCCCACCGGAGGAAAACATACGCTTTATATCCCACTTATGTTCGCTCCACAGATACGAAAAGATCTTGAGGAACTGTGCGATCATCCAGGCGACGATCGCGCAGAAGAGCGCGTCATTATAGATCAGTTGTCTGAAAAATTCCACATGTGACTCCTTATTTCTTTCGGGTGAGCAGGTAGTCGGCGAGCAGGAGCAGTGAGGCATTCTGCGGCCAGGCACGCAGGGCATCTTTTGCCTGCGCGGTGGCGGCCTCTGCAGCCTGCATGGCTTCCTCCCGTGACAGGTAGGTCATATAGGTCGTCTTGCCATCGGCCGCGTCCTGCCCGGTCTTTTTGCCCAGTATCGCTTCATCGCCATATACATCCAGCACATCGTCTACGATCTGAAAGGCACGCCCAAGCGACAGAGCGTAGCGGCGGCAACTTTCCCGCGCGACGCTATCCGTCACGCCTGCGGCGATCGCCCCCAGTTCTGCGGCGATGGCCAGCAGGGCCCCGGTCTTTCGATCATACAGGTCCCCCAGTACCGCAAGAGAAGGCGGCGTGCTTTCGGCCGTGATATCCATGATCTGCCCCCCTACCATGCCATCCGCACCGGCACCCTGCGCCAGGCAGTGCACCGCGTCTACGATCCTCTCCGGCGCAACAGGTGCGCGGGCGATCACATCAAAGGCCATGGTCAGGAGCGCGTCCCCGGCCAGGATGGCCGCGGCTTCTCCATACACCATATGGTTGGTGGGGCGCCCGCGGCGCATGGTGTCATTATCCATGGCGGGCAGGTCATCGTGGATCAGGGAGTAGGTATGCACCATCTCCACCGCCGCGGCAAACGGCAAAGCATCTTCCTCCTGCCCGCCCCAGGCGCGGCAGACGGCCAGGGTCAGATAGGGGCGGATACGCTTGCCCCCGGCCATCGTGCTGTACCGCATACTGTCATAGAGGCTATGCGTGGCAGGATCCTTATCTTGCAGGTATCGTTGCAAGGCATGTTCCGTCTGTGCGGCGGCTTCCTGCAATTCCTTTTCCAGCAGTGCATTCATACCTTGCCCTCCGCAGATACAGGCGGCACGGCAAACGGTTCTTCCGCCATATCCCCTTCCCCCTGGGAAACAAGGATCTTGACCTTCTGCTCTGCCTGCGTCAGGATCTCGTTACATTGCCGGACTAAGGCCACGCCTTCTTCAAAGATGGCAAGAGACTCATCCAGCCCCGCCCCCCCGTTTTCCAGCCGTGAGACGATCTCCTCCAGCCGTGCCATCGTGGCTTCAAAGGTGGGGCGCTGTTCTTCATTCTTTTTCATTTTCTTTTCCTCTCTCCGGCGCGGCCGGATCGCTCTGTTCAATGGTAATGGCCTGCGCCTCTACAGTACCGTCTGCGAAGCGGAGGGACAGGCACATGCCTATCTGGGCATCTGCCGCACGGGTCACTACTTCCCCCTCCTGTGTAAATGCGGCGCAATACCCACGCTGGAGCACCGCCAACGGGCTGAGTGCCTGCAGGCGGGCGCCTGCCTTTTCCCAGATGGCCGTTGCCTGGTGCAGGTGTGTTTGCATCGCACGGGACAGGCGCATGCTGGCAAGATCCAGGCGCTGTGCCCGATCTTCCAGCAGGTGCTGGGGGCGAGAGAGGCAGGGGCGCGAGGAAAGGGCATCCAATGCGTGCCGCATGTGGGCGACCCGCTCCGGCAATCGTTGCTGCAGGCGCACGGCCCACTGGGCGATCTGCGCACGGACGGCCACCGCATCCGGGACAGCCAGTTCCGCCGCGGCCGAAGGCGTCGGCGCACGGCGATCTGCCGCCAGATCACACAAAGTGACATCGGTCTCATGCCCTACCGCGGATATCACGGGGATGGCAGAGGCCGCCACCGCCCGCACCAGTTGCTCATCATTGAAGGCGAACAAGTCCTCCATCGATCCGCCGCCACGGCCTAAAATGATCACATCCACGGTGGCATGGGTATTGAAATACGCCAGCCCGCGCATCAGTTGCGCCGGGGCCTCTTCCCCCTGCACCAGCGCGGGATACAAGACCACGGTGGCCAAAGGAAAGCGGCGCCCCAAAATGTGGATGATATCCCGCACGGCGGCACCGGTCGGCGATGTGATGACGCCGACCCGCTGGGGGGCATACGGCAGGGGGCGTTTGCGGGCGGGGTCAAAGAGCCCCTCCGCTTCCAGTTTCCGGCGCCTTTGCTCATACGCCAGGTGCAGGGCGCCGATGCCATCCGGCATCAGCACACTGACTACGATCTGATACTGGCCCGACGGTACATAGACGCTCACGCGGCCCTGTACCAGGACCTTCATACCATTTTCAAGTTGAAACGGGAGCTGAGAGGCCTCTGCCCGGAACATGACCGCGCGGATCACGCCTCCCTCGTCTTTGAGGGAAAAATAATAGTGGCCGGAACGATGGGCAACGAAATTGGAGATCTCCCCGCGCACCAGGACAGAGGAAAGATGCGCGTCCCCGGCGAAGAGCGCGCGGAGATATTCATTCAATTCCGTGACGCTCTGCACTTGCATGCCCATCGGTTCCTCTGGCGCAGTGGGTGCGGCGCTGGCCAGGGCACGAAACGTTTTAAGATCCACGCCGCGTTCCTCCTTTATGATCGGTCAAAGTACGCAGGAGCGGCGATAGGCGCGGGCGGCCAGTTCGGCCGTCCCCACGGCGTTATCGCAGGAGAGCGCCGGTTCCGCAAATGCCGCATCCCACAGGCCGCCGAGCTGCTGACGCAAAAGGCTGTTACACATGACGCCGCCGGCAAACAGGAGCGGCATCTGGCCATAGGCCTGGAGATACGCCTGTGCCATCGCCTGCAGGGTGCGGCCGATCAGGTCAAGGACGAAGGCGGCCGTCAGGCAGGCATCCTGCGTCTCACGCAACAGGTCCATGGCCATATTTTCAAAGCCGGAGAGATTGGCATAGCACCCCTCCACCGAGATCTTTCTCTGCGGGATCTTTTTGGTATTGCGGCAGGCGAGTTTCTCCAATGCGTTGCCACACGGGAACGGAAGCCCCATGGCCACGCCGATCCGGTCGATCAACTGCCCGGCATGCAGATCCCGTGCCCCGCCGACCACTTCGGCAAGGAACCCGTTCTCCTCCATGCGGACGCGCAACAGATCCGTGGTACCGCCCGACACATGGAAGGCGCCAAAGGTCTTCCCCAACAGGTCAGAGCGGCCGGAAGAACAGAGCGCAGCCATCATATGCCCGCATTGGTGCGAATACTCATAGACCGGCACATGCAAAACGGCCGCCATACTGGCGGCGGCGGCACAGCCGGAAAGAAAACAGGGCATATAGGAGCCGGCCTGATTGCGGGGACGTGCGGAAACGCCGATCGCCGCTACGGTATTGCCGCGCAGGACGTCGGTCAGGTCTGCCATGGCAAGAGGCAGGTTCTTCGTATGCGCAAAAAGCGCGTCCGATTGGCGGAGGCCCCGCTCCCCTTCCGTCACCGGAAGCGGATATTTGATATTGGCAAGGATCTCACCATCTGCCGTCACGCAAGCGACGGAGGTGGTATAGTTACTGGTGTCGATCCCTACGATCAACGGGTCATGCCTGCTCGTCATGTTCATCATGGTCATCCTGCTCTGCATCCTTAGTAGCGCCAGCGATGGCGTTCAGCACGCCGTTGACGAATGCGCGCGCGCCTTCTTCATCATATCGCTTGACCAGCTCCAGCGCCTCGTTGAGCGATACGCGCACCGGCACATCCGGCATATAGAGCATCTCATACACGGCCAGTTCCATGATGGTGCGGGCCACGGGAGAAAGACGGGTGATCTTCCAACCGTGGCTGTATGCTCCTATCTTGGCATCCAATTCTTCCCGATGGGCATAGGCGCCCCAGAATGCGGTGCGCACATAGGCATCTTCTTCCAGCCCGCGGGCGAGCCGCGCCGCCTCATAGACCTCATCGGCCGTTTTTTCCTTTTGGAAGGAGGCCTCAAAGAGCAACAAAAACGTATTTTCCCTTGCTTCTCGTCTGTTCATCTGTTTGTCATCCTGCCCCTCAGGGGGCCTTTCCTTTACTTATGGTTATGGCTTTACATATGAATAATTATACACTCTTATTCCGGCATTGTCAACTCTTTTGCACTTTTTTCCCGCGCATTCCGGGAGAAACTTTCCCGCCCTCTTGCTTTTTTTCAAAATATATGCTATGATACTCTATGGAGGATCAAAACATGAAAACATTTGTATCTTATGCCAAGCGGGTCGCCGTGCATACCTGTGTGGCATTTACCTTATTTATTCTTATGCTGTTCTTGGCGGGAAAGATCATGCCTGAGTTTGGGAACGCGATCGCCCTGGATAACATCGGCCCGATCCTGCTCTTCTCCCTGCTTCTGGGAGGGGCCAACATCCTGCTGGCGGTGCGGCGGCTCCTGCCGGCATTGCGCGTGGCGTTGCATTATGTCGTATGCATACTTTCCTTTCTTTGCGTGTTCCTGCTCATGGGGCAACGCTCCACGCTCCCCAGCGCCATCGTCGTGTATCTGGTGGTATTCACCCTGCTCTATGTGGTCTTAATGGGGGCCGGGTATCTGCTGTACCGCCTGCTCCACCGCCGCGCAGAAGAAACGGCAGATCACCGTTCACTTTACGAATAAGTGCTCCGTCACAAAGCGCCGCCCTCCCTGTTGCAGGGAGGGCGGCGCTTTGTATTCCCGGGAGGCATTATTTGGCCCCCTCATGCGTAAAGACGATCCGCACGGTCTTACAGATGCATTTCAGATCCATCCAGATAGAGCGCTGCGCGATATATTGCATATCGAACTGGATCTTCTCCTCCGGCTTGAGATCGTATCCCCCATTGACCTGGGCATAGCCGGTCAGGCCAGGGCGCACCGCCAGGCGATGCGAGAAGCCGTGTATGTATGTTTCAAACTCTTCGTAGAACACCGGTCGTTCCGGCCGCGGGCCAACGATGCTCATATCACCGCGGAGTATGTTCCACAGCTGGGGCAATTCATCCATGCGGCAACGGCGCAAAAATCTGCCCACGCGCGTACAGCGGTCATCGTCTGCGTCGGTCCACTGCGCACCGTTCTTTTCTGCATCCATGCGCATTGAGCGGAATTTGTACATAGTAAACGGGCGGGCATCCTTCCCCAAGCGCACCTGGCGGAATATCACATCTCCCGGAGAATCCAGCCGTATCACGATAGCGATGATGGCCATGGGGATACATAAAACGACCAGCCCCAACAGTGCCATGGTAAGATCGAAAAGGCGCTTGACCGCACTGTAAAAAGGCTTGCGCCGGGGCACCACTGCGGGGATCACATATTCCTGTACCACATGCTCTTCCGGCGCACCGTCCGTGGAGAGCGGGGCTGTCTGTTCTGCCGTCTGCATCATACTTATCCATCTGTAAGAATTCACGAGGGGCGTCTCTTTCCCCCACTATATGCGAGTATACCACATTATCCCGCATTTGTCAACACCCAAAAACTTCCCATGTGCAAACAAAAACGAAGAAACCCGCACTTGCGGTAAGCAAGAAAAAAGGCTTTGAAAATTGCTTTCCAAAGCCAATTTGGTCGGAATGACAGGATTCGAACCTGCGACATCGTGGTCCCAAATGGCGATTAGTTGATTTTTTCGCTTGTTTTCACGCATTTTGGGGGCTTTTTCGTCCGAAATGCGTGCTTTTTAGTACGCCGTAAGT
>CAYXDB010000007.1:0-26092 GCA_964463735.1 uncultured Ruminococcus sp.
CCATACATATCCATGGGGTGGCGCACCTTGCGGGGTGCCGGTATCGCATCCTGCCGGATATGATCGAGGCAGGCACCTATCTACTCATGGGCGCCGCTACCGGTGGGGCCGTCACCGTGCAGGGGGCGTGCCCCGGTCATCTGGCGCCCCTGTTGCACCACCTGCGGCAGATGGGCGCCGTGCTGGAGGTGGGGGCAGAGCATATTTCCCTCCGCGCCCCCCATCGCCTGCACGCTACCGCTGTCACAGCCGCCCCGCACCCCGGTTTCCCCACGGATCTCCAGCCCCCCATGGCCGCCCTGCTGTGCCTGTGCCAGGGGGAAGGGGAAGTGCGTGACCGTGTCTTTCCCGATCGCTTCCAATATGTCGTTGGCCTGCAAAACATGGGGGCCCGCATCCGCATCACAGAAGGGGGCATCGCTGTGCAGGGCGGCAGATTGCACGGGGCGACCGTACAGGTGCCGGATCTGCGCGGGGGCGCGGCACTGCTCCTGGCCGCCTGCGCCGCAGAAGGGGAGAGCGTGCTGGAGGATGCCGCGTGTATTGCCCGGGGGTATGCGCATATCCTGCATCGCCTGTCTTCGCTTGGCGCCGTCGTGCGCCCCTGTTAGTGCGCGGGAGAATGCCTGCGCCGCCGCGTCGTGCGGCGCCGCCCACCCCAAAGGCCGCCCAGCGTGCACAGGGTAAAGAGGATCAGATAAAAGAGCAGCATGCGCCCCGCCGTCGGTAGCTCCGGCCCGGAAAAGAGGCACAGCCCCAACAGGAGCAGGCAGATCCAGCCGCCGCCGGCCGCCAGACCGCAGAGCAGACCGCTCTTGCCGTAGCGCCGCGCGGCGATCATCCCGCACAAAAAGGCGGATAGGCAGACCGCAAGGTAGGAGCCGGGGGCCAGATAGGCGCCGGGGTCCTGGCTCCGATAGGCGAGCGCGGCAATGAGCACAAGGCAGGAGAGCAGGAGCAGGAGAGAAGAGAACAGGCCGGTCGCGATGCAGGTGGTAAAGGTGGCGGGGCGCCGGTCGCCGCCCCGGTGGGTGTGTCTGTGTCGCATGAACGTGTGCCTCCGTATAGATGTTGTCATAAGTATATATGCATCCATCCGTGGCAATATGACGCGCCCTGCATAGACTGTATCGGCGCAAAAAAATAAGGGGCGTGATGTTCTAGCAGAACATCACGCCCCTGTGTGGCGCATCGGCGCTTATTTTTTCTCCTGGTTCTCTGTTGCAGCCGGTTCTCCGCTCGTTGCCGGGGTGCCGTACTTGTCTGCGGCGTGCACATCGACCGAGCGCACAGCCGTCTTCAGGAAACGGATCTTGGTGCCGACCTTGCTCGTCTCGATCACGATCGTCTCACCCTTGATGCTGACGATCTCGCCGATCACACCGCCGATCGTGGTGATCTCATCTCCCACGGCCAGGTTGTCCCGCATCTGGGCGGCTTCTTTATCCTGCTTGCGGGACGGGCGAATGATAAAGAAATAAAAGAATACTGCCATCAGGGCCAGCAGGACCCAGGTGAACCAGCCGTTACTGCCCGTACTGTCGGTGGCTGCTGCTTCGTCTAAGAAAAATGAATACACGTGTTCTTCCTCCACTACATGCAAAATATCTTCCTCATTATACGGGATTTTTCCGACAATTGCAATAGAAAAGGCAGAATTTAATTGTAAATAATTTTTTTGCCGCGCGCATCGCCCTGCCTTTTTGGCAAAATGTGACGGGAATATGAAAAAAGATGGCGCCACCTCTTGACAAAATGTGACAGAGGTGCTATAATACCCCCGGTCACATGCGAGCGTCTTTCAGTCGGGTACCGTGATACCTGCAAGACAGCATAGCACTGCGGTGCGTGCCCTGCGCGGTTCCGGGATCCTGCTGTATGGCAGGTTTTTTTATGCCGTATGGCGCCGCCTGGATCAGTATATTAAAGGAGAGAGAAAAATCATGAAACTCAAATTTGATGTCAGCGACAATCCCAGAAACTCCAGTATGACATTCGGTCAGCTCCTCGTCTTTTCCCTGCAACAGCTGTTGGCTATCATGGCCGCGACGATCGCCGTGCCTGCCGTGATCCAACATGGGATGACGGCTTCTGCCGCATTGTTCGGTGCCGGTTGCGGTACCATCGTCTATCTGCTCTTCACCCGGTTCCGGAGCCCCGTGTTCCTTGGCAGTTCCTTCGCCTTCCTCGGCTCCATGGCCGCCGCCTTTGCCGGTGCCGTCTCCCTGTCTGTCGGTTACCTGGGCCTGATCATCGGTGCCGCCTTCGCCGGCCTTGTCTATGTCGTCCTGGCCCTGATCGTCAAGCGCTGTGGGACAGAGTGGATCAATAAGATCATGCCGGCCGTGGTCATCGGCCCCACCGTGGCCATCATCGGCCTCTCCCTGGCCGGGAATGCCGTGGGCGATCTGCTCTCCGGCAGTTATAAGGTCGATAATGTCGCCACCGCCGATACCTTCCTCTGCCTGCTGTGCGGTCTGGTGACGCTGGTCGTGGTCACGCTCTGCTCGGTATATGGCAAGAAGATGGTCAAAATGGTGCCCTTCGTCATCGGCATCGCCGCCGGATACGTGGTGGCAGCCATCTTCAGCATCATCGGTATGGCTACGGGGAATGATGCCCTGCGCATCATCGACTTTGCGCCCCTGACCGACCTGTTCGTTGATTTTGGCTTCACTTCCATCCTGGATTACCCGCACTTCACTTTCCTGACCGCCTTCAGCGGGAATTACGATTTCGGCACAGCAGGTTCCCTGGGTGCCTACATCGGCTCCGTTGCTGTGGCCTATGTCCCGGTCGCCTTCGTGGTCTTTGCGGAGCACATCGCCGATCATAAGAACCTTTCTACGGTGATCGAGCGGGATCTGTTGACCGATCCCGGCCTGGATCGCACCCTGCTGGGGGATGGCGTCGGCTCTATCGTGGGCGCCTTCTTCGGCGGTTGCCCCAATACCACGTATGGGGAATCGGTCGGTTGCGTGGCCATCACGCGCAATGCATCGGTCGCTTCCATCCTGGGTGCCGCCATCATGGCCATCGTCATCTCCTTCTTCAGCCCGTTCGTCGGCCTGCTCTCTACCATCCCGGCCTGTGTCATGGGCGGTGTGTGCATCACCCTGTACGGGTTCATCTCCGTCTCCGGTCTGAAGATGGTGCAGAAGGTCGATCTGGAGGATAGCCGCAACCTCTTTACCGTGTCGGTCATCCTGATCGCCGGTATCGGTGGCCTGTCTTTGAACATCGGCCCCGTGACCCTGACGGCCGTGGCTTGCGCTCTGATCCTGGGCATCATCATTAACCTCATCCTCAAGCGCGGCGTCCCCTCCGAAGAAGAAGAGGAAGACGCACAATAATTGGCAATCCTTGGCCATTTGTATGGCAAGAACGCGCTGCCTCATTCAGACCGCTGCGTAGCCTTCGCATGGCCTCCCTCCGGGTGTAGAGAGGGCACGAAAAACAGGCCTCCCTCCCGGAGGGAGGCATAGGTACGCAGGCTCCTTCCGTCACGCCGCGAGGCGGCGCGCCACCTTCTCCCTGCGGCTCTGACATGCCCCCGGCATGTCATTCACTCCCGCGTCGCCGTTCGTTTCACTCACTACCTCCCGGAGGAAGGCCTATATTGCGCAGCTTTAACAAAAAAGTCAAGAGCATCACTCGGATGCTCTTGACTTTTTTGTTGCAGTCTCACATCTGTTGTAACACTACAAAATAAAAATGAAAGAAACCGGTAAAACGCTTGCAAAAATGCCCCGGATATGTTATACTGAGATGTGCCCGCGCGCCGGTGTGTGGGGCCACGGAAAAACAAAGGATAAGGAGAGACTTCCTTGGAAAATGATATCGAGAGCCGGATCCGGGCTATGATGCCCTCTTTTTCAAAAGGGCAGAAGAAGATCGCCGCGGTGATACTGGATAATTATGATAAAGCTGCCTATATGACCGCCGCCAAACTGGGGGAACTGGTGGGCGTTTCTGAATCTACGGTCGTGCGCTTCGCACTGGAACTGTCCTATGAGGGCTACCCGGAGATGCAACGCGCCGTGCAGGAACTGGTGCGTGCCAAATTGACATCCAACCAGCGTATCGAGGTCTCCAATCAGCGCCTGGGCGATAAGGATATCCTGGAGAACGTCCTGACGTCGGATATCAATAAGATCAAGTATACACTGGAGAACATCGACCGCGCCACCTTTGACGCCGCCGTAGATGCGATCGTGGAGGCAAGGACCGCCTATATTTTGGGCGTGCGTTCTTCTTCCTCCCTCGCTTCCTTCCTGAATTTCAATCTCAGCCTGATCTCCGACCATGTGCGTTGCGTACAGCCGACCAGCCATGGCGAGGTGTTTGAACAGATGCTGGACCTGGGGCCGCAGGATGTCGTGTTCGCCATCTCGTTCCCGCGCTATTCTAAAAAGGTCATCAGCGCCGTCAAATACGCGCATGCATTGGGGGCCAAGGTCATTGCATTGACGGACAGCAGCATGTCGCCGCTGGCCGCCCATGCGGACTATCTTTTGACCGCCCAGAGCGATATGGTCGCCTATGTGGATTCTCTGGTGGCCCCCCTCAGCATCCTGAATGCGGTGCTGGTCGCCATCACGAAGAAAAAACAGGAGCAGGTCAAGGCGCGCTTTGATAAATTGGAGCGCATCTGGGATGAGTACGATGTCTATGCCAAACGATGATGTCTGCCGCGTGGCCGTCATCGGCGGTGGCGCCGCCGGCCTGATGGCCGCGGGGTACGCCCTCCGGGAGGGCGCCGCCGTGACGATCTTTGAGCCGAATGCACGCATGGGGCGCAAGCTTGCCATCACCGGAAAAGGGCGCTGCAACCTGACCAATGCCTGCACGCAGGAAGAATTGTTGCAGAACGTGACGCGTAATGCACGCTTCCTGTATGCCGCCACCGCCGCCTTCGGCCCGGAGGATACCATGCAGTTGTTCTCGGAGGAACTGGGCGTACCATTGAAGACGGAGCGCGGCCGCCGCGTTTTCCCCGTCTCTGATCACGCCGCCGATATCGTCGCGGCGCTCTGCCGCTTTACCGCAGGGGCAAAGGTGGTGCACGAAAAGGTCGTGCAGATCGATGTAGACGCGGGCCGGGTCTGCGCCCTGCATACCGCGCAGGGCCGTTATAGTGCCGATGCCGTCATCCTCGCCACCGGGGGGTGTTCCTACCCGCTGACCGGCTCCGATGGGTCGGGCCATGCGCTGGCCGCCGCCCTGGGGCATACGGTCACGCCCCTTATGCCTTCTCTCGTTCCACTCACATCGCCCTCTCCCGATTGCCGGGAGATGATGGGCCTTTCTCTGCGGAATGTGGGACTGCGCATCCTGCGCGACCGGGATGGCCATGTGCTGTATCAGGACTTTGGCGAGATGCTCTTTACGCATTTTGGCCTGAGTGGCCCCATGATCCTGTCCGCCTCCGCGCATCTGCACGGGCAGACCTTCCCCGGTCTGTCTGCTGTGATCGATATGAAACCGGCACTGGATGAGAAAACGCTGGACGCACGCCTGCAGTCCGACCTGCATACCTATGCCAACCGGAATTTTGAGAACGCGCTGGGCGACCTGCTCCCCAGTGCCATGATCTCGGTCGTGGTGCGCCGCAGTGGGATCGACCCCTGCAAAAAGGCCAACAGTGTGACCCGGCAGGAACGGGTGGCGCTGGGCCACCTGCTCAAGGCGTTCTCCGTCCCGCTCTCCGGCTTCCGCCCGATCGAAGAGGCCATCGTGACCTCCGGCGGGGTCGATGTCCGTGAGGTGGACCCGCGTAGCATGCGCTCCAAAAAAGTGCCCGGCCTTTTCTTCGCCGGGGAGATATTAGATGTAGACGCCTATACCGGCGGGTATAACCTGCAGATCGCCTTTTCTACCGGCGTGGCAGCAGGGACGTATGCCGCCCATGTCAAGGAGGTAAAGTAGTATGAAGATAGCAGTCGATGGACCGAGCGGCGCCGGGAAAAGCAGTCTGGCGCGTGCCGTGGCCGCCCGCCTGCATATCGTATATGTGGACACCGGCGCCCTGTATCGTGCGATCGGGCTGTATGTACAACGAAAGGGGATCGATCCACGCGCGGAGGCGGATGTCATCGCCATCCTGCCGCAGATATCCCTCTCCCTGCAACATGTGGGTGGGGAACAGCATATCTATCTGTGTGGGGAAGAGGTAGGCGCGTATATCCGCACCCCGGAGATCTCGCGCGCGGCCTCTGCCGTTTCTGCCATCCCCGCGGTGCGTACCTATCTGCTGGAGACCCAGCGCCAGATCGCCCGCCATACCAGCGTCATCATGGATGGGCGGGATATCGGGACGGTCATCCTGCCGGATGCCGAGGTCAAGATATTCCTCACCGCCTCGCCAGAGGCGCGTGCCCGCCGCCGCTATGAAGAATTGATAGCCCGCGGGAATACGGTGACCTATGAAGAAGTGCTGGCCGATATGGCCGTGCGGGACAGGGATGACAGCACGCGTAAGGTCGCCCCGGCCATCCCCGCGCAGGATGCCGTCCTGCTGGACAATTCCACCATGACGTTTGAAGAGACGGTCGAGGCCGCTTTGCGTATCATCCACGAAAAGGTGGATCTATGAGCGTCCGTATCGCGCAGAATGCCGGCTTCTGTTTTGGGGTGAAACGCGCGACCGATCGGGTAGAGGAACTGCTTTCCGACCCGCGCCATGGCACCGTTTGCATCCTGGGCCACCTGATCCACAATCGGCACTATACGGCCTCTTTGGAGGCACGTGGCGTCCGCCATGTTACTGTGGAGGAGGCGGTACAGTTGGCCGCCACCGCGACCCCCGCGGCCCCCGTGACCGTGGTGATCCGCACCCATGGCGTCCCCCTTGTGGAAGAGCAGACCCTGCGCCAGGCCGCCGCGGCCGCCCCGCAGGCTTTCCGCGTGGTGGATATGACCTGCCCCTTCGTGAAAAAGATCCATCGTATCGCACAGGAGAACAGCGGCCCGGATACCGTGTTCTACCTTCTGGGGACGGAGGACCACCCTGAAGTGCAGGGCATCCTCAGTTATGTGGCAGGCCCGCATTGCCTCTTTCCAGACAGCCAAACGCTGGAAAACCAGTTGTCCGCTGGGCTTTATCCGGGCAAAATGCCCATTTTTGCGGCCCAGACAACGCAAAATTTGGGCGAATGGAAAAAAAGTCAAAAAATTATCGAAAAACTATGTACAAACGCAAAAAAATTTGATACAATATGTAGTGTGACTGAAAAGCGGCAAACAGAGGCCTTGCATCTGGCGGCCGTGTCTGATGCGGTCGTGGTCATTGGCGGGCGGGACAGTTCCAATACGGCAAAGTTGTTTGCCATCTGCCAGCGCGTGTGCCCGGCGACCGTGTGGATCGAGTCACGCCATGACCTGCCCGATGCCTATCTGCAAATGGCACGGGAAGGAAAAACTATATCTATTACGGCGGGTGCTTCCACGCCCGGCGATATTATAAGGGAGGTATTTGAAGCTATGGAACAGGAATTTAGCTTTGAACAAATGTTGGAAGAATCATTGAAAACTTTACATACAGGAGAAACCGTCAGTGGTATCGTGACCGCCATCAACCCGGCCCGGATCTTTGTTGACCTGGGGACCAAGGTGACCGGCGTGATCGAGCGTGATCAGATCACGGATGACGTCAATGCCAAACTGGAAGAGTTGTTCCATGTGGGCGATGAGGTCATGGCATTCGTGATCCGGGTAGACGATAAGACCGGTATGGCTACACTGTCTAAGAAACGTGTAGACGCAGACAAGAACTGGGTGGCCGTGGTGGCCGCCAAGGAGAATGGCGAGATCCTGGAGGGGAACGTGACTTCGGTTACCAAGGGTGGCGTGATCCTCAATTACAATGGCGTGCGCATCTTTGTGCCGGCCTCTCATACGGGCGTGCCGAGAAATGGTGACCTGTCTGAGCTGGTGGGGACTACCCAGCGCTTTAAGGTCATTGAGCTGGATGACCGCCGTCAGAAGAGCGCCAAGGGCTCTATCCGCGTGGTGCTGAATGCAGAGCGCAAAGCGCGTGAGGCCGCTTTGTGGGAGACGCTGGAAGTCGGCCAGCATTTTGTCGGCCGTGTGAAGAACATGACCACCTACGGTGCCTTTGTGGATCTGGGTGGCGTGGACGGTATGGTGCACAATACCGAACTGTCCTGGAAGCATATCAAGAACCCGGGCGAGGTCGTGTCTGTCGGCCAGGAGATCGAGGTCTATATCAAGGATATCGATAAAGAGAACAAGCGTATCTCCCTGGGTTATAAGACCGAGGAGATGGATCCCTGGGTGCAGTTCCGCCGTCAGTATGGCGTGGGCGACGTGGTAGAGGGCAAGATCGTGAACATGATGCCCTTTGGCGCTTTTGCCGAGGTCTATGACGGGGTCGATGGCCTGATCCACATCTCTCAGATCTCTTTGGATAAGATCGCAAAGCCAGAGGATGTGCTGTCCATGGGGCAGACCGTCACGGTGAAGATCGTGGAGATCGATGAAGATAAGCGCAAGCTCAGCCTGTCTATCAAGGCCCTGCTCAAAGAAGAGGCAGACGCCGCACAGGCCGCTGAGGATGCCGCTGCCGCCGCAGAGCAGGCCGCCATCGATGCAGAGATGGCACAGTATATCGTAAAGAGCATCTGATCCTTTTTTGAGGAACGCCCGACGTCTTGTTGCGTTGGGCGTTGCTTTTTCCCTTGGGGAAAGTGCGGGGAAGGGAAGTATCGCGCGGATGCGGAAAGGAGGAGCACATGGAGGAACGCAGGGAAAAGGGAAACGCGCGGGAGCGGGTCATCTTGCACTGTGACTGTAACAGTTTCTTCGCCTCGGTCGAGACGGTCTTGCACCCCGCCTATCGCGGCGTGCCGATGGCCGTCTGCGGTGCCGAGAGCGAGCGCCACGGCATCGTGCTGGCCAAAAATGAATTGGCCAAGCAATATGGGATCGAAACGGCAGAGACCGTATATAGCGCCCGCCGCAAGTGCCCCTCTCTCGTCATCGCCGAACCGCATTACGATGCCTATGTGGATTTTTCCCGGCGGATCGGGGCGATCTATGATCGGTTTACCGACCTGGTCGAGCCTTTTTCCATCGATGAGTGCTGGCTGGATGTAACGGGGTCGCAGGCCCTGTTTGGGGACGGGCGCCAGATCGCCGATACGTTGCGCCGCCTGGTGCAGGAAGAGACAGGGGTGACGATCTCTGTGGGCGTCTCCTTCAACAAGATATTTGCCAAGATAGGCAGTGACTATAAAAAGCCCGATGCCACCACCGTCATCACCCGGGAAAACTATCCGCGCCTCCTTTTTCCTATGCCGATCGAGGCATTGATGTTCGTTGGCCAGCGTACCGCGCAGGAATTGCACGCCGTCAACATCCGCACGATCGGTGACCTGGCCCACGCCAGCCCCGCGTTTTTGTCGGCACGCCTAGGCAAATTGGGCATGGTCATCCATGCGTATGCCAACGGGCAGGATGAAAGCCCCGTCCGCGCGCGGGACGATCGCACCGCGGCAAAAAGCGTGGGCAATGGCATGACGTTCCGCCGTGATATCGAGACGGTCGAGGAGATACGCCTCGGCCTTTCGGTGCTGTGCGAGGAGATCGGCGCCCGCCTGCGCCTGAGCGGGCAGAAGGCCACGGTCGTCTCTGTCGCGGTAAAAGATACGCTCCTCCACACCGTTTCCCGCCAGCAGGGACTGGCGCATCCCACGTCTCTTGGGCGGGAACTGGCAGATGCGGCTTACGCCATCATGTTGCGGGAGTGGCGCATCGGCCGCCCGATCCGCGCCCTGACCGTGACCGCCATGCAATTGCGCGGCGCCGAGGAAGGGGGAGAGCAGATCAGCCTCTTTGATACGGAGGGGGCGCAGAAGCGGGAAAAGAATGCCCGCCTGGAAGAAACGATGGATAGGATCCGCGGCCGGTACGGCCGCGGCGCGATCTCCTCCGGCGCCGCTATCTCCAGCGACCTGGGCCTGGTCTCCGAAGAGCGGCGCGGCCAGCCGCCCAAATCGCCAAAAGACAAGGGGTGACCACCGCGCCGCCTGGCCGGGTAGGTCGCTCTTCTGTGGCGGCGCTCCGCAGGGGCGCCCGGCATCCAGTAGCCATCTTCTTGCCTCCATTTCCCCTCGCCCTGCCGCGGCGCAGAAGAAACAAGGGCAGTTTTTGCGAAAATAATCCCGTTTTTGCAGGATTTTTTTGTGCCTGGTATTGAAAAATCAGCTGTGTTGTGCTATACTTATCATAGATAGTTATACCAGTAGGCACCTTTGCGTGCCTGCCACATGGTTTTTTCGGTGCCCGGGGGCGATCTCCGGTATAGAGGCACCCCACCCGCTGTCCAGCGGGGGGTACGGTTCTTTCACGGAATGTTTTTCAGGGAAGGATACGTTTTCCTGCATGCGCGGGCGCATGCAGTTTACGATATGGTGAATTATAATGAGGGGTTTTTCCAGTTTTGAGGAGTTCTTCTCCTTTATTCATGATCAATTTGTCATGATACGCTGGACAGACGTGGTGGATATTCTGATCCTGTCCGTCCTGCTGTATTATGCCTATCGCTTCGTCAGTGAGCGGCGCGCCGGGAAACTGACGCTGGGCATCTTTATCATCTTCCTGATCATGGCGGTCAGTGAATTGGTCAATTTCCACGCGGTCAATTATCTGCTGGGCAACGTGTTCCAGGTGGGGGTCATCGCACTCCTGATCCTGTTCCAGCCCGAGTTGCGTGGGGCACTGGAAAAAGTGGGGGAGGAACCGTTGCGTGGCCTCAAGGGCCTGGGCGAGGGTCGCTCCATGGCGAACATGACCGAGATGGTCGAGGGGCTGTGTGAGGCGGTGTCGGATATGTCCCGGACCAAGACGGGCGCCCTGATCGTGATGGAGCGCTCTACCAAACTGGGGGATATCATCCGCTCCGGTGTAGAACTGGACGCCAAGGTCTCCGCCTACCTGATCCGCAATGTGTTCTATAACAAGGCGCCCCTCCATGATGGCGCCATGGTCATCCGCAATGGGCGCATCTGCGCCGCCAGTTGCTTTTTGCCGCTGACGGAGCGGGACATCAATCAGGACCTGGGGACGCGCCACCGCGCGGCATTGGGGATGAGCGAGGTCAGCGATGCCTTGATCATCATCGTCTCTGAGGAAACGGGGACGATCTCTATCGCCTTTGACGGAGAATTGAAACGGAATCAGAACTACCAGACCTTGAAGCAGACGCTCACCGAGCTCTGCATCAGAAAGTGATGGTGCGTGTATGAAGACGAAAGAATGGGTCAGAAGCGGCTCACACCATCTGATCACCCGGCTGGTCTGCCTGCTTTTGGCAGTGGTGGTCTGGCTGTTCGTGATGCAGGAAAAACAGCCCGCGTATGACGCTGTGTATTACAATGTCCGGATCGAGGTGCGCGGCAGTGACACCTTCACCGGGGAACTGGCGGATGCCGGCCCGTACAACGTGCGCGTGTGGGGGACGAAATCGGACCTTTTGCGTTACAGTGCGGCGGATGTGACCGCCTATGTGGATATCGCTACCTATTCCCAGGGCGATGGCGGAACATTGCTGTCCGGTCATACGTACAGTATGCCGGTGCAGTTCTCCCTGCCAAATGGGTTGGAGGTGCGGGATGAATGGAGCGTTTCCGTTCACCTGCAGGAGAAGACATGACAGTCGGGGCAACGTATCTGGTGCCGGCAGTCACACTGCCGATCGATGCGCCGGTGGAAGAAGCATTTGCGGTGGCCGCGGCGCGGCTACGCAAACTGGGCTTTTCACCGGCGCGTTGCCGTTTTAGCCTCTATCGCCGGTCGGTAGACGCCCGGCGGCGGGATCGCATATGCTTTGTATATACGGTCGCGGTGGAGGGGGCGTTTTCCCCGCGGGAGGCAGAGCGCCTGGCACGCGCCGGGATGCATCCTCTGCCGTCTGGGGAACCGGTCTGGGAACCCGGTAGCGAATTGCTCCGCGCCCGGCCGGTCGTGGTCGGCACGGGCCCGGCGGGCCTGTTTTGCGCCTTGTATCTGGCAGAACACGGCTATCGGCCGCTGGTGCTGGAACGTGGCGGCGACGTGGAAGAACGCGTGCGTTCCTATGCCGCACTACAGGAAAGGCGCGTGCTGGACCCCCATACCAATATCCAGTTCGGCGCGGGCGGTGCCGGGGCCTTCTCGGATGGGAAACTCGTCACCCGCGTCAATGACCCCCTGGGGGCATATGTCCTGCGCACCTTTGTCGCCTGCGGCGCCCCCGCCTCTATCTTAACACAGGCAAAGCCGCATATCGGCACCGATATCCTCCGCACGGTCGTCTCCCGCCTGCTGGGGCGCATCACCGCCGCCGGGGGCGAGGTGCATTTCCATACACAACTGGATGGCATCGAGCAGGCGGGCGGATGTATCACCGCCGTCCGCGCCGGGCAGCAGGTCTTCCCGGCGGGGGCCGTGGTGCTGGCCATTGGCCACAGCGCCCGAGATACCTATGCCATGTTGCTGGAGCAGGGGATCGCCATCGTGCCGAAACCATTTTCCGTAGGTGTGCGGATCGAGCATCTGCAAAGCGCGATCGATACCGCACTGTATGGCTCCTTTGCCGGGCACCCGGCGCTGGGCCACGCGGAATACACCCTCTCGGACCGCAGTGGTGCGCGGGGCGTCTATACCTTCTGTATGTGCCCCGGCGGCACGGTCGTGGCCGCTACCAGTGAGTGCGGTGGCGTCGTCGTCAACGGGATGAGTGAGCATGCCCGGGATGGGAAGAATGCCAATGCGGCCGTGGCCGTCTCGGTAGAATGCGCCGATTATGGCAATACCCCGCAGGGCGCCATCGCCTTCCAGCGGGGGATCGAGCAGGCCGCCTTCCGCTGCGCGGGGGAGGATTACAGCGCCCCCTGCTGTACCGTGGGTGATATGCTCGCGGGGAAGGAAGGGACGCCCCCCACCACCGTACAGCCTACCTACCTCTCCGGGGGCGTCCGCTGTGCTGCGCCAGATCGCTATCTGCCTCCCTTCGTCTGCGCCTCTCTGCGCGCCTCTTTGCCGATCTTTGCACGGCATATCGAGGGTTATTGTGCGCCACAGGCCGTCTTGACCGGGCCGGAAACACGCACGTCGGCGCCGGTGCGTATCCTGCGGGAGGGGGAGAGCCGCCTGTCCCCCTCTGTCACTAACCTCTATCCCTGTGGGGAAGGGGCCGGATATGCCGGGGGCATTACCAGCGCGGCGCTGGATGGCCTCCACACCGCCGAGGCATTGTGCCGCCGGTTCCATCCGCTGGGATAAGTATCTATTTTAAGAAGAGAGCCGGCAGGGGCACCCCTGGCCGAGGGAATGTTATATGGAACAACGGACAAACCGAACCAAAGGAAAAAGATGGGTCCTGCAGGAAGAGGATGCCGCTTCTCTTGCCGCGGCAGGGCAGATCGCACAGCAGCTGTCGCTGGATCCGGTCATCGCCCGCCTCCTGGTGGCGCGTGGCTATCGTGACCCGGAAAGCGCCCGCGCGTTTCTCCACATGGAGAGCGAACTGTTGCATAACCCCTTCTTGCTGGCCGACGCTGAGAAAGCGGTCAACCGTATCCGCCGCGCCATCCGCCTGCATGAAAAGATCACGATCTACGGGGATTATGACGTAGATGGCGTCACCGCCGTCTGCACGCTGTATCTGTATCTGAAAAAACAGGGGGCCGATGTGTCCTATTACATCCCCAACCGCGCCGGGGAGGGCTATGGCGTCTCCTGCGCGGCAGTAGAGGCCCTGCTTGCCGGCGGTACCCGCCTGATGATCACGGTCGATACCGGGATCACCGCCAATGAGGAGATCGCCTACGCCACTTCCCACGGGATGGATGTCGTGGTGACCGACCACCATGAATGTCGCCCGGAACTGCCGGCGGCGGCCGCCGTGGTCAATCCGCACCGCCCCGATTGCCCGTACCCCTTCAAGGAATTGGCCGGGGTCGGCGTCGTGTTCAAGCTCATCTGCGCCTATGAAGAACGGGAAACGGCCGATCGGCGGGCGGTATGCGTGCGCCGCATGTGTGAAGAATATGCTGACCTGGTCGCGATCGGCACGATCGCGGATGTCATGCCCATTCAGGGGGAGAACCGCCTGATCGTCAGTTTCGGTCTGCGCCAGATCGAGAATACGCGCCGCCCCGGCCTTTCCGCCCTGATCGCGGCGGCGACCGGCCATACAGAAAGCGGCCGCCCACGTCGCCCCCAGCGGATCACCTCCGGCTATATCGGCTATACCCTGGCACCGCGCATCAATGCGGCAGGGCGTATCCGCAGTGCCACCCAGGCCGTGGAACTGTTTTTGTGCCGGGATCCTGCCGCCGCCGCACCGATGGCCGAGGAACTGTGCGCCGCCAACCGGGAGCGCCAGGAGGAAGAGAACCGCATCATGCAAGAGGCCGACCGCATGATCAAGGCGGATCCCTCCCTTGCCTCCGATACCGTTATCGTCCTGGCGGCAGATACCTGGCACCACGGCGTGATCGGGATCGTTGCCTCCCGCCTCACCGAGCGGTACGGCATGCCCGCCATCCTCGTCTCTTTTGAAGGGTGCGACCCGGACGCCCAGTCCGGCACCGATATCGGGAAAGGATCTGGCCGCAGTATCAAGGGGCTGGATCTCGTCGCGGCGCTGGTCGCCTGCTCGGATGAACTGGTCAAGTTCGGCGGGCATGAGTTGGCCGCCGGGCTGAGCGTGACGCGCGCCGCGCTCCCCGCCTTCCGCGAGAAGATCAATGCCTATGCCCGCCAGCATCTGGGGGAGGCCGATATGACCCCCGTGATCGAAGCGGACTGCGCCCTGCAGGCCGGGGAGATCACGATGCACCTGGCAGAGGAATTGCATCTGCTGGAGCCCTACGGGGTAGGGAATCCCGTACCGGCCTTTGTCCTGCGCGACTGCCATATACAGGAGTGCACCCCCATCAGCGGCGGTAAGCACACCCGCCTCCTGCTGGAATGCGAGGGGCGTACATATACGGCCATGTTCTTCTCCCATAGTCAGGCACAGATGGATCTGTATGTGGGGGATACGGTCGATGTCCTCTTCAACCTGGATATCAATGAGTACAACGGTCGCCGCTCTCTGCAATTGATCCTGCGGGATATACGTCTCTGCACCCGCTTCCGGGAAGAGGAAAAGGATGCGCATCAGCGCTTTGCCGAGATATGGAACGGCGCCCCCATCCGGCGGGAGGAAGATATCCTGCCGGAGCGTGCCGATTTCGCCGCGGTCTATACGCTCGTCTGCCGCCAGGTGCGCGGGGGGTGTGATACCATGTCCCACCGTGCCATGCTGGCAAAACTGCATGCCGCCGGGCAGGCGATGAATTACGGCAAACTCAAAGTGATCATTCGCGTGCTGGAGGAATTGAATCTGCTGGGCATCGAGGAACTGGGAGAAGAGAACTATCGCTTTGCCGTGCGCTATACACAGAAGAAAACAGATCTGGAGCGGTCTACCTGGTTGCGCCGCCTGCGCAATCAGATCGTATGACCTGCCGTGTAATAAATGCCATAATCGTATCTATTTAAGGAGTGAATACCATGGATGATCGTGTAGAGAAACGGGAAGATGCCCCCACCGGCCCGGCGGCAGGTACGCCGCAGGAACGTGCCGGGGCGCTTCTGTCCCGCCTGGCGGCGCTGAACCGTTCCTACCAGATAGAGAAGATCCGTGAGGCATACGACTATGCGGCCCGCCTGCATGAGGGGCAGTTCCGCCAGAGCGGAGAGCCGTATATCAGCCACCCGCTGGCCGTGGCAGAGATCGTGGCCGATCTGGAATTGGATACCGATTCCATCTGCGCGGCACTCTTGCACGACACGGTCGAGGACTGTGCAGAAAAGACCAGCCTGGAGGAGATCCGTACCCGCTTCGGTGCGGATGTGGCCATGCTGGTAGACGGCCTGACCAAGATCGTGCAGATGAAGGTCGAGGATAAAGAAGAAACGCATATCGAGAATATCCGCAAGATGCTCCTGGCCATGAATAAGGATATCCGCGTCATCTTCATCAAGCTGTGTGACCGCCTGCACAATATGCGTACCCTGGCGGCCAAATCCACCGATAAACAGCGCACCATCGCCCTGGAGACCATGTATATCTATGCGCCCCTGGCGCATCGGCTGGGCATGCAGCGCATGAAATTGGAACTGGAAAATATCAGCCTCTCCTACCTGGATCCCATCGGCTACCAGGAGGTGGCCGATGCCGTCGATGCACGCTATGGGCAGAACCGCGATCTGCTGCGGGACGCCCGCGCCAAGATAGAAGAAAAATTGACCGAGAACCATATTCCCTATATCATTGAGGGACGTGTCAAATCGGTATATAGCCTGTATCGCAAGATGTATAACAATAATAAGAGCATGGATGAGATCTATGACTTCTATGCTCTGCGCGTTATCGTGGATACAGAGCTGGAGTGCTATACGGTGCTGGGCATCGTGCACGAATTGTTCAAATCGGTGCCCGGGCGCTTCAAGGATTATATATCTACGCCGAAGCCCAATCTGTACCGCTCTCTCCATACCACCGTCATCAGCCGCGGCGGTATCCCGTTTGAGATACAGATACGTACCAAAGAGATGCATCGCATCGCTGAGTTCGGTGTGGCCGCCCACTGGAAATATAAATCCGGGGAGCATGCCGATCAGTCGGTCGATGAAAAACTCTCCTGGATCGCAAAATTGATCGAGACAGAGGACAGCGTGCGCGACCCGGATGAATTCCTGCGCGCCTTCAAGACGGATATCTTCCAGGATGAGACCTTTGTCTTCACCCCCAAGGGGGACTGTATCTCTCTGCCGCTCGGCTCTACCGTCATAGACTTTGCCTACGCGATCCATACGGCGGTCGGGAATAAGATGGTGGGGGCCAAGATCAATGGCATGATCGTGCCGATCGACAGCGTGCCGGAGAACGGGCAGATCGTGGAGATCCTGACCGCCTCCTCTACCAAAGGCCCCAGCCGTGACTGGCTCAAGATCGTTAAGACGAGTGAAGCACGTACCAAGATCCGCCAGTGGTTCAAGAAAGAAAAACGCGCTGAGAATATCGAGGTAGGGCGCGCCGAGATAGATAGGGAACTGCACCGCATCGGCCGTGCCTATACCGAGGCAGAACGCGCCGAGGTCGTGACCAATATTGCCCACCGCCTGGGCATCCAGGAGCCGGATGATCTGTATAATACGATCGGCTATGGCGGTCTTTCCGTGTCGCGTATCGCCAATCGCCTGCGGGATGAGTTCGACCGCGTGGTGAAGGTCGATGCCCCCGTGGCCCCCATGGAAGTGTCGCAGGTCAAGACGGTCGATAAACCGCGCAATCTCAAGAATAACAGCGGCATTATCGTGGATGGAGAGAGTGGGTGCCTTGTCAAATTCGCTAAATGCTGCAACCCCTTGCCGGGCGATGATATCATCGGCTTTATCACCAAAGGGTATGGCATCTCTATCCATAAGCGCGATTGCCCCAATGCCCTGGCAGGGCGCGCGGCGCCGGAAAATGCCGACCGCTGGGTCAGCGCGGGATGGGAGCGCGATTTCGTGGTCTCGGGTGAACTCTATGAGGCGATGATCCAGATCATTGCCGATAGCAGTATCACGCTCATCGCCGATGTGACAGGGGCCCTGGCGGATATGAAGGTCTCTATCATGTCGATCAATTCGCAAAAACGGCCGGATGACACACAGGCCATCAGTCTGACGGTCGGATGTAAGAACGTGGCGCATTTCCGCTCGATCGTGTCGCGCCTGCAGGGCATTCCCGCCGTGCGGACGGTCGTGCGCGGTATCGGCCGCTGAAGGTGAAAGGAGCATAAGGATGATCACAGTCATACAGCGTGTTTTGCACGCCAGTGTCATCGCGGATGGGGAGGCGGCCGGCGCCTGCGGCAAGGGCCTCCTGATCCTGCTGGGCGTCTCGCAGGAGGATACCGAAAAGGATGTACAGCTCCTGTCAGATAAGATCGCCCGCCTGCGCATCTTCTCCGATGCGCAGGGAAAGATGAATCTCTCGGTGCAGGACG
Organism: uncultured Ruminococcus sp.; assembly: GCA_964463735.1. Classification (GTDB taxonomy): domain Bacteria; phylum Bacillota; class Clostridia; order Oscillospirales; family CAG-272; genus UBA1740. Next base: position 18,051 of record CAYXDB010000007.1, read on the forward strand.
TCGCGGGGGAGGCACTGGTCGTTTCCAATTTCACCTTGCTTGCCAATTATGTTCATGGCAATCGGCCGGACTATTTTTCCGCCGCGCGCCCAGAGCAGGCACAGCCGCTGTATGCCGCCTTCGTCCGGTCGCTCTCTACCTGCCTTTCCCATGTGGGCGAGGGCCGCTTTGGCGCGGACATGCAGATCAGCATGGTGGCCGATGGCCCCGTTACCATCGTCATGGATTCTAAAAAATTGCAAAAGGGGATACAGCATGCTTCTTAAAGTGGAGGGACCGATACAGATCTATTATGTGCAGACGCTCTGCCTCCTTTTCTTTCCTGGCGCCACCTTTGCCGCCCATGAACCGCAAGACCCGCAGAACCCCTATGCCCATGTGGTCCTGCATAGCGAGGCGGATCGCCTGTGGGCCGAGGTCGTGATGCGCTATGAAGGGCGCGAGGCCGCCAGGTGCGAGGAATTGTTGCGGAGGGAGCATCCGGACGCGGGGGAAGAGCGCCTTTCCAAGATCGTGGTGGGGCGCGCCGTCTTCGCGGCAGGGCAGGACCTGCTGGGGCGCACACCCCCCTGGGGCATCCTGACCGGGGTGCGCCCCTCTAAGGTCGCCAGTGAACTGATCTTTGAGGGGGGCGGTATCCGCCGCTCGCGCCAGATCTTGCGTGATGAATATTTCGTTCACCCGAAAAAGGCCGCGCTGGCTGTTTCTGTGGCGTCCACGGAGATCAAATTGACACAGCGGATGGCCCTGGACACCCAGTGCTCGGTCTATATCTCCATCCCATTCTGTCCCTCCCGCTGTGCCTATTGCTCCTTTGTCTCCAATACGTCCGGGAAGCTCCTGTCGCTGATCGGGGACTATCTGCAAACGCTCTATCGCGATATCGATAATATCTTCGCCATCATCGGGCAGCTGGGGTTGCACGTGGCATCCGTTTATATCGGCGGGGGGACGCCCACCGTCCTGACGGAGGCAGAGCTGGATGCATTGCTCTCCCATATCTCCCACCATCTGGCACAGCACACGCCGGATGAATTTACCCTGGAGGCAGGGCGCCCGGATACCATCACGCGGGAAAAACTGGCGCTGGCGCACGCGCACGGCGTCACACGCATCAGCGTCAATCCGCAGACCCTGTCGGATCCGTTGCTGGCGGCCATCGGCCGCCGCCACACCGTGGAGGATTTTTACCGCGCCTACGATCTGGCCACCGCCTCGGGCATCCGGGATATCAATGTGGATCTGATCGCCGGTCTCCCCGGGGACGATTTTGAGAATTTTGCCAGCACCATGGACGCGATCCTGGGCCTCTCTCCCACCAATATCACCGTCCACAGCTTCAGCGTCAAGCGTGCTGCCGATATGCGGCGGCGGGAAGATGGGGTATATACGCGCCCGGACGAATACGCCGCCAAGAGCGTGGATTATGCCCAGTTGCGTACCAAGATCGCCGGCTATCGCCCCTATTACATGTACCGGCAGAAGAACACGGTCGGCAATCTGGAAAACGTCGGCTACGCGCGGGAAGGGCATGAGGGGATGTATAACATCTATATGATGGAAGAACTGCACAGCATCTTCGCCGCCGGTGCGGGCGCCGTGACCAAATTGGTCCGTCGGAAGAACGTGCGGGATGCCCATCCGCGTATCGAACGCATATTTACCCCCAAATATCCATATGAATATCTCAGAGATGCAGAAAAGATCCGCGTGGGGGACCCGGAGAACGGGCAACCCTCCATCGCCGAAAAGATCCGTGCCTTCTACGGCCGGTGATCTGCATCCCCTGGGGGGAATATGGAAAATACAACGCCACATACGCCCCGGGAAAAGCGATCGTTTTTCTCGGGCGTTCTTTTTTTAGGGCTGTCGAATATCCTGGTCAAGGTGATCGGCCTGCTCTGCAAGATCCCGCTGTCCGCGTATCTGGGCGATGAGGGGATGGGATACTTTAATTCTGCCTATCAGATATACACCTGGCTCTATATGCTCTCCACCGCCGGCCTCCCGGTCGCGGTAACGATCCTGGTGGCAGAAGGGCGCTCCGGCGGACGAGCCGGGGAAGTGCGGTGCATCTGGCATGTGGCTCTTCTGTTGCTGGCGGTAGTCGGGGGCGTTGGCGCACTGGGGCTGTTCTTCGGTGCGGGGGCGTTGTCAGCCTGGATCGGTACCGGGGGCGCCCGTTACGCGTTGGCCGCCCTGGCGCCCACCCTCTTCTTTGTGTGCGTGGGGTGCGCCCTGCGTGGGTACCTGCAGGGTTTTCAGCAATTGGCACCGTCTGCCATGGCGCAGGTGCTCGCCGCCGGTGGAAAACTGTTTTGCGGTGTCGGGTTCGCCGCGTATGCCCGCGCGGCGGGCTATGCCTTGCCCGTGGTGGCCGCCATGGCAGTGGCTGGCATCGGGATCGGGGAAGGGGTGGCGCTCCTGTATCTGGCCATCGCCCTCGTGTGGTATCGGCACCGTGGCCGCTTGACTGTGGCCCCCGGCCCCTGTGCGGAACTGCCCGCCGCCGGCGGTTGGCGGACGTGGCTTGTGCGGCTGTTGCGCATCGCCGTTCCGGTCACCATCAGCGCCATGGTCATGAGTCTTTCCGGCATGATCGACCTGGTGCTGGTACAGCGCCGCCTGCAGGCGGTCGGCTATACGCCGGAGGCCGCTACGGCCTTCTATGGCAACTATACCACCCTGGCCGTCCCCCTGTTCAATCTGCCGCCTGCCTTGATCTATCCCCTGATAAGTGCCATGGTCCCGCTCCTGTCGCAGGCGACCGGGGCCGGGGATATGGCAAAGGCGAAACGGCTGATCCACGCCGTTTTGCGCTTGTCTGTCTTGGTCGCCATGCCCTGCGCCCTGGGGATGGCCGTCTTCAGCCGCGCCATCCTCTCCCTCTTTTTCCCCGCGGCCATGGTCGCGCGTGCCGCGCCGCTGCTCTCTGTCCTTTCGCCCGGGGTCCTGCTCCTTGCGTTGGTCTCGGTGGCCAATGGGGCCTTGCAGGCCTGTGGGCACCCCACGCGCCCGATCTATGCGATGCTGGCTGGCGCCGTGGTGAAGCTGGTCGCAGACTACGTGCTGCTGGGCGTCCCGCAGATCGGGGTCTATGCCGTGCCGCTTGGCACCGTGCTCTGTTACCTGGCGGCCTTTTGCATCCATATCCTGCAACTGGCGCAGTGCCTCCAGGTATCGCTCTCGCCCGTTCGCCTCCTGCTCCGGCCGTTCCTTGCCTCCTTGCTCTCGGTCGGGGGTGCTGTCGCTGTATACCAGTGGTTGGGGGGCGCTGGGGCAGGGGCGTGGCCGTTCCTTCTGGCACTGCCTGTGGCCGTCTTATTGTACGGGGCGGCCGTGCTGGGGTCGCACGCCGTGGGGGCGGAGGAGCTGGCCCTCTTGCCCGGCGGGAAATGGTTGTGCCGCATTTTCTTCCGTGATCGGCGAGAAACGGGCCATTTTTGACGATTTTGTGTGCTTTTTTTCGGAAAAATCACAAAAAAATAGAAAAAATACTTGATATATCTGCCACAATATGATATACTAAGCCCGTAAGGGAGGGTGTGATCGCCCTCTCACTATGCGAAAAACCATGCAAAATAACAAAGAAAGGAATACAGAAAATGAACAAGACTCAGTTGATCGACATTGTCGCAAAGGAGACCGAAATGAAGAAGAAGGATGCAGAGATCGCCGTGAACGCTGTGATCGAGGCAATTGCAACCGGTCTGGCAGAAGGGGATAAAGTGCAGATCCTTGGTTTCGGTAATTTTGAGGTGAAAGAGAGAGCCGCACGTGAGGGCCGCAATCCGGCAACGGGCGAAAAGATCACGATCGCCGCTAGCAAGACGCCCGCATTCACGGCCAGCAAGGCTCTGAAGGATCGCGTCAACCACTGATCCGCCATGCGCCTGGATAAGTATCTGAAGGTCGCCCGGATCATCAAGCGCCGCACGGTGGCCAATGAGGCGTGTGACGCCTCCCACGTCACTGTAAACGGTAGACCGGCTAAGGCCTCTTATGAGGTCAAGCCGCAGGATGTGATCGAGATCGGCTTTGGCGGGCGCGTGATGCGCGTGCGCGTGCTGGACGTTGTGGACAGCACCAAAAAGGCCGATGCAGCCCTCATGTACGAGGTCTTGCCCTGATATCGTATAAAACACAGCGCCCCCGCATACAATAGAACATCTATTGTGTGCGGAGGCGCTTGTTATATGAACGGAGTATCGTCATCGCCCGCGGGCGGCGGGCAAACGCTCACCCTGCGTGACCGGCAACATCTTTCGCTGAACGGGGTGAGCGAAGTCTCAGAGCTGGATGAGTGCACGGTGGTCCTTATCAGTTCTGTGGGGCGCATTACAGTGGAAGGGGAGACCCTCCATATGACGCACCTGGATCTGGAGCGGGGCGAGGTGGTCGTGGACGGTCATATCAGCGGGATCAGTTTTTCCGAGGCAGGGCAGCCGCCCCCCGCCCGCACCTTCTTATCCCGCCTCCGTCACGGATAGGATGGAGGTATCCCTGCAGGGGCAGATGCTGTCCCTCTTTTATGCCTGTCTGTTCGGCATGCTCTGCGGCGCCCTGTATGATCTGTGCCGGATCGCGCGCGTGTTGCGCGGCGTGTCCTATGGTGGGCACGTGGTCAAATGCCTTGTGCGCCTGATGCCACCCGCCCTGCGTGAAAAACGGCCGTTGTGCATCGGTCGCTGGCTCCTGCCGGTGGAAGATGTCCTTTACAGCCTGAGCGTGGGGGCACTCTTCTGCGTGTTCCTGTATTGGCAAACGCAGGGCGTGTTCCGCCTCTATCTGCTCGTGGGGGCCGCGTGCGGCTTCGTCCTCTATTATGGGACGGTAGGGCGATTGGTGCTGGCGGCGGCAGAGAGCATCGCCTTCCTTCTGCGCGTGCTGGGGGCATATCTGCTCTGGGCGGGAAAGGTCCCCTGCCGCCTCCTGCTCCGCCTGTTACGCGCCGCCCTGCGCCTGCTTCTGTGGGGGTGCGCCCCCCTCTACCACCGCCTTGCCTGGGCGCGGCACCTCTCAGAGATGGAAGATATGGCCGCGCTCTCCTGCCTGCAAAAGGCCACGGGCACCCCACCGGCGGAAGGGAAAACGCCCGCCCGCCGGAAAAATGGATCTTTCTGATTTTTGTGGCAAAAACCCCTTGTTTTTTGCGCGGATATATGCTAGAATATAAGCAATTACATAACTTATCAAGAGTGGCGGAGGGACTGGCCCTGTGAAGCCCGGCAACCTGTTGTCAGACAAGGTGCTAATTCCCGATAGATGAGCGTATAGAGCGAATAGATCCCGGGAGTGCTGTGCCAGCCTCCCGGTTTTTGTTGCTCATGATAGGGAAATGAAAAGGAAGCAGAAAGAAGAAAGAAGAAAGAAGGAAAAGAAGATGCGGGAAAAATTATTTACATCAGAATCGGTAACAGAAGGGCACCCGGACAAACTGTGCGATATGGTCTCGGATGCGATCCTGGATGCCATGTTGGAACAGGACCCCATGTCGCGCGTGGCCTGTGAGACCTTTGCCACCACCGGCGTGGTCATGGTCATGGGGGAGATCACGACCAAGGCATATGTGGACATCCCCCAGGTGGTGCGCGATACCATCGAGGGGATCGGATATGACCGTGCCAAATTCGGCTTTGACTGCCATACCTGCGCAGTCCTGAATTCGATCCATGAGCAGTCGCCCGATATTGCTATGGGGGTAGATCGCTGTGCGGAGGCCAAGAGCGGAGAGATGACCGATGACCTGGACATCGGCGCAGGGGACCAGGGCATGATGTTCGGCTACGCCTGTGATGAAACGCGGGAATTGATGCCCCTGCCGATCTCCTTAGCCCATAAACTGGCCATGCGCCTGACGGCCGTGCGTAAGAACGGCACACTGCCGTATCTGCGCCCGGATGGCAAAACGCAGGTCACGGTCGCCTATGATGAACAGGATCGCCCCCTTCGCGTGGACACGGTCGTGGTCTCCGCCCAGCACAGTGATGACGTCACGACTGAGACGATCCGCGCCGATATCATTCGGGAAGTGATCGGGCAGGTCATCCCGGCCGAATTGCTGACAGCGCAGACGAAGATATACGTCAACCCGACCGGCCGCTTCGTGGTCGGCGGCCCGATGGGCGATACCGGTCTGACCGGGCGCAAGATCATCGTGGATACCTACGGCGGATACGCCCGCCACGGTGGCGGCGCCTTCTCCGGGAAGGACCCGACCAAGGTGGACCGCTCCGCCTGCTACGCCGCACGTTACGTGGCAAAGAACATCGTGGCCGCTGGCCTCGCGCACCGCTGTGAGGTGCAGGTGGCCTATGCCATTGGGGTGGCGCGGCCGGTCTCCGTCCGTATCGATACCTTTGGCACCGCCGCCGTGCCGGAAGAAAAGATCGCCGCCGCCGTCTCCCAGTTGGTAGACCTGCGCCCCGCCGCGATCATCCAGCGCTTTGGTCTGCGCCGCCCGATCTACCGTGCGCTTGCCGCCTATGGCCACATGGGGCGGGAAGATCTGGATGCCCCGTGGGAGAAGACCGACCTGGCGGACGCCCTGCGCGCCTGCGTGCAGTAAGCGCCGCCCCGCACCCTTTTGCATACACTGACAGCGAGAACAGATGCAGGAGGATGCGCTATGGTGTGGAGAGAATTGCTGGGGCTTTTGCTGTGTGTGCTGGCCGTCTACGGCCTGTACGCGCTGTTGTGCCGCTGGCTTGCACATGGTATCCCGCGGGGTGGATGGACCATCGGCGTGCATGCCGATGACCTCGGGCAAGTGCCGGGCGCCTTGCCGGACCGCATGCGGGAGGCGTCCCTTGTGCGGGAGGCAAATGTAGAAGGGATGGGGCGCCCGGTGGTATTGCTGGAGGTACCCTGGGAGGAAGACGCCCTGGATCGCCTGGGCACCATCGGCTATGCCGTGTATATACGCGCCCCCCTGCCGGGGCAGAAAGGAGAGACGCATGACGGGGGATGCACAGACGCAGTTGAACGGGACGGTCGAGGACGTCGTCTACCGTAACGCGCAGAACGATTACAGCGTCATCGAACTGGCGACAGACGATGGCCTGCTCGTGAATGTCGTAGGGATCCTGCCGGGCGTGGCTGAGGGGGAGGTACTTTCTTTGCAGGGGCGCTGGGTCACCCACGCCTCCTATGGGAAACAGTTCGCCGCAGAAAGCTTTGAAAAGCGCCTCCCCTCGGATGTCCACGCCATCCTGCGCTATCTTTCCTCCGGCGCTGTGCGCGGCATCGGCCCCAGCACCGCCGCCAAGATCGTCCAGCGCTACGGGGCCGACAGTTTTACCGTGATCGAGGAGCATCCGGAATGGTTGTCTGACATCCCCGGTATTTCCAAGAAGAAGGCCGCCGCCATCGGCGCTTCTTTTCAGGAGCAGGCTGGTGTACGGGCTGTTATGACATTTTGTCAGGGATATTTCGGGGCAGAGGTCGCCGCCCGCGTGTATCGCAAATGGGGCAACGGCGCGGTCTCCCTGATCCGGGAGGACCCGTACCGCCTGTGTGAGATCGCCGGTATCAGCTTTGATAAAGCGGACGAGATGGCCGCTTCTTTCGGGGTGGAAAAGAATGCCGGGGTGCGCCTGCAGAGCGGGTTACAATACCTGCTCCAATATAACGCGGATATGAATGGACATGCCTGCCTCCCGCGTGAAAAACTGGTCGCGCTGGCCGTCCACCGTCTGGAGGTGGACGAGCCATCCGTGCAGAGCACGCTGTCTCTCTGCTTAGAGCACGGCTTACTGGTGGAACTTGTCTTCCCGCAAGAAGAGCCGTCTGGTATCGTCGAGCGGCGGATGATCTATACGGCGGATAACGCCGCGGATGAAGCGTATGTGGCCCAGCGCCTGCTGGCATTGGATCGCCAGTCAGCCGATTACACCGCAGACGACATCGATCTGCTCATCGCACGGATCGAAGGGGAACAGCACATCACCTACGCCCGGCTGCAACGTGCGGCGATCCATGCCGCATTGACCGGTGGAGTCTTGGCCCTGACCGGCGGCCCCGGTACCGGTAAGACCACCGTC
>CAYXDB010000008.1:0-23944 GCA_964463735.1 uncultured Ruminococcus sp.
TCTGACATGCCCCCGGCATGTCATTCACTACCGCGTCGCCGTTCGCTTCGCTCACTACCTCCCGGAGGAAGGCTACGGGGACGTCGCCGTTCGCTTCGCTCACGCTCCCAGAGGGTGGCCTGTTTTGTGCGGGCCTCATCGCCCCGTGGCGGGTTACCCGTTGATCCAGGTCATCACACTATCGGCGGCGCTCAAGACGATCGGCAACAGGCGCAGGACCAGGACTGCGGCGGCCAAACTGGCAATAAATGCCAGTACCAGTGTGCGCACACCTGTTCCCTTCGCTGCGTAGCGCACTTCTGCGTGCGTTTGCAGGGCGGTGGGGATATAAAAGCGGGCCGTCTTGGGGTCAAGCGGGTCGCGCATGGACTTTCCGCGCGGCGCTCCCGCTTCCTCCTCTACCCCGCACAGGCGCACGACGCGCCGCAGGGCGCTATCCCGCCGCGCCAATGTGCGCAGGAGCAGGCCACTTGGGCATATTCCAATTTCTTCCAGTGCCTTGCCACTGGCCTCATCACACGCGCCGTGCGCGATCAGGGCGCGTACCACGCGACCCTGATACTGCTTCTCATAGACCACAAGGGCGGAGGCGAGCCAGAAGCCGCATAGCATGGCAAACACCAACTGGGACAGGGTCAGCCCTATGCCGTTGCCCAGCGAGAAATTCTGATAATAGCCAAAATCCACCTCGAAGTACGTCTCACGCAGATAATCCCAGATGTCGCCGAAAAAATTATAGATCTCTGCCATGTTTATCTCCCGCGGGCGCGGTCATACCTCTTCAAAAAAATCTTTTCCGCAGACCAGGCGCAGGAAGTCTTCCAGATCTCCGTTATCTTCATAATAGAAGCTGATGCACTTCTTCCCGCGCTTGCTGTCCAGCCGGACGCGGCGCCCCAGCGTGCGCTGTACGCGGCGCTCCAGCTCCTTCCCATAATCCACGACCTGCGGGGCGGCGGGGGCCGCCTGCACCTCTTCCTCCTCCGCGGCGGCGCGGCGCTTGTTCTGGCGGCGCACTTCTTCCTCTGTGATCCGGACGGAGAGGCCGCGGTCGAGCACCAATTTGGCCAAGGGGAGCATATCCTCCCGGCAGGTCAGCCCCAGCAGGGTGCGGGCGTGCCCCGCGCTCAATTCCCCGGACGTGACCAGCGCGCGCACTTCCTCCGGCAATTCCAGCAGGCGCATACTATTGGCGATGGCGGAACGGCTCTTGCCGATCTGGCGCGAGATCTCCTCCTGCGAAAGGTGATATTCCTCCCCCAGAGAACGGTAGGCCTGCGCTTCCTCCAGCGGATTCAGGTCCTCCCGCTGGATATTCTCGATCAGGGCGATCTGGGCCGCCTCCTGCGCGCTGGCATCCAGCAATACCACCGGCACTTCGCTCAAACCAGCCATTCGGGAGGCACGCCAGCGGCGTTCCCCGGCGATGATCTGATAGCGGCCGCCCTCCACCTCACGTACAAGGATCGGTTGCAGGACGCCGTGGGCGGCGATCGATTCTGCCAATTGCGACAGCGCATCGGTATCAAAGTATTTGCGTGGCTGATCGCCCTTCGGCTCCATTTGCGAAACGGGCACCATGCGGCGACCGTCGCTCTGCGCCTCGGGCTCTACGGTATTTTCCAAAAAGATCGCGTCAATGCCTCTTCCAAGGCCGGATAATTTCTTTCCCATAGTCTCTTCCTCTCTTATCTATAAATATATGACAGGCAGGCCGGTTTTGCAAAGGGGCACTTCCCTTTTCCCGCAAGACCCGCCCTATGGCTACAAATTGCGTCATGTTCTGCCGTTTTTCGCGCTTATGTGGCGGTCAAACCGTCTCTCAGATGCGCAGGCAGAGTTCTTTGGCCAGCGCGGCATATTCCAGGGCGCCGCTCGACCAGCGGGCGTAATAACAGATCGGCTGTCCAAATCCCGGTGCCTCACTCAACTTCACACTACGGCTGATGGTCGTATGGAACAGTTCGTCTGCATAGTGCTTTTGCAGTTCCGCCACCACCTGGCGGGATAGGACGGTGCGCCCGTTATGCATCGTCAGCAGGATGCCGGTGATGCGCAAGGCAGGATTATACAGTTCCCGCACGCGGCGCAACGACTGCACGAGTTGGGAGAGCCCTTCCAGCGCATAATATTCGCAGGGCATGGGGATGACAACGCCATCGGCCGCCGCCAGGGCATTGACCGTCAGCATACTGAGTGCCGGCGGGCAGTCAATAATGATGTAATCATAGCGGTCGCGCAGGGGCTCCAGCGCGTTTTTGAGGGTGCGCATCTTCCCTTCTGTGTCCTCCAGCTCTTTGTCAGCCGCCGCCAGGTTCATATCCGATGGGATGAGATGCAGATTGCGAAAGCCTGTGTCTACCACCGCCTCCGCCGCGTCGGCACGCCCCACCAGCACATCATAGATCATCGCTTTATGGCCTTTTTTGGAGACGCCTACGCCGCTGGTCGTATTCCCCTGCGGATCCAGATCTACCAAAAGCACCTTTTTCCCGCGTTTTCCCAAGGCCGCCGCCGTATTGACCGCGGAAGTGGTCTTTCCGACCCCACCTTTTTGATTGGCAAACGCCACGATCGCGCTACCCATGCTGTCCTCCTTTATCTTTATACACCGTTTTCCATTTTTGTAGGCCGTTTTGCAGCCCCGGGTGTCTCTTACATTATACCATTTCCCATCTGGCAAGTCAATAGACGCCCCCAAAATTCACATATTGTTTGCAGGCCTGTTTGTAACAGCCGCGCGGTGCCGCACAACGTCTATATTGCCCAGCCCCAACTGTGTTTCACGTGAAACATGACCAGCATATTCTTTGCAAACCCATGTTTCACGTGAAACATGGGGCGCAGAAGCTTGCAAAAGCGTATTTCACGTAAAATATCATACAATAGCGTTTGAAGGCATGCGCATTGCCGTCTGCCTTTTGTTTCACGTGGAACACGATCAAATACGCAGATGCCCCGTCCCGAAACGTCTGTTTCACGTGAAACATACCTTCGCTGTGTTTTTGTACAAAGCCGGTGTTGCCCGGGCTTGTTTCACGCGAAACAGTCTCGTTGATAAGCATTTTGCCGCTTTCCCGCTGGTTGCCACACTCATTATGCTAAGCGGCCATTTTGCAAAAGGCCGGGGGCATCATGTGATGCCCCCGGCCTTGTATTTGGGTCCATTTGGTCTACCTGCTACTTACTTCTCCGGTTTTTCTCCCAGAATGCTGTGGTCGTCTGCGCAGACAGTCGTGATGTAACTTTCCTCGTGCGTTTTGCCGTTCAGATCTGTGAAGGTGATCTCATCTTCTTTTTCATAAAATACGCAGTGGTGGGCGCTGGGCACAGAAGTGTCTGCACTGCCGATCTTGCCAAGCCCGATCCCCCAAAACTTCAAAAGCGCTTCTTTGCGGGTCCATATGCGGGTAAATTCCCGGCAAAATGCCGGATCGTCGGCCGCAAAGCGGGCAAGCGCCAGTTTTTCACCATCGCTGAAGTACCGTTCCGCCACGCGGTCGGCGCGGATGCGGTCCACCACGATCATTTGCGTGTCGATCCCGACCTCTCCGGCCGTTTCTCCCGGCGGCACGATGTGCAAAGCGCAGGAAGCCATGTGGTGCGAATGTGAGAGATTGAAGGTCACATGGTCATGCCCCTCAAAGAACGGCTTGCCGTATGCATCATAGTGCACCGATTGCAGGGCGGAGCGCGAATCGAATATCGCGCCGAATTCCGGCTTCACGATGCCTTCAATGGTGGTCTTGAAGTCCTCTGCGTGTTTTTTGACCATCTTTTCCAGCAAAATGTAGCCCCCTGCGCGGCGTGCGCGTTCCTCGGGGTCGGCCGAACGCATCACGCGGCGGGCCAATTCTGCCGGCATGAAGGCAACGGTCGTCTGGATCTGGTTGAACCAAATGAGTGATTGGGTCGAATATGTCTCAAAATACAGCATGCGGAGATCTCCTTCTGATAGAATAAAGGGTATCTGCAAGGTCTCGTTTGGCTATCCCGTTAGAATACTGGGCATTTTCAAAGTCTCACGGGTCGTCCCGTGCAAGCCGGCCCCGCCATCTGCGTGCGAGCAGGGCCGTGCGTGCAGGGGAACGGACGCGGCGGCGATCAAACTTCCATTACGATGGGGAGGATCATCGGACTGCGCTTGGTCTTTTGGAAGAAATATTTGCTCAGGTCGTCGCGGAGCGCGTTTTTCAGTTCCATCCAGTCATCGACCTGGCGCTCAAAGCTCTTTTGCAGGCTGGCCAGCGCGATCTTACGGGCGCCCTCCATCATCTCTTCCGACTCACGCACATAGACGAACCCGCGCGATACGATGTCCGGCCCGGACAGGATGGTCTTTTCCTGCATGGCGACCGTGGCGACCACCACGATCAGGCCGTCCTGCGACAGATGGCGGCGATCCCGCAATACGATGGAACCGACATCCCCGACACCGGCGCCATCGACCAGCACCTTTCCGGCCGGTACCGTGCCGTTCCAGCGTGCGCCTTTTTCATCGATCTCCAGCACCTGCCCAATGTCACCCAAAAATATATTATCAGGAGACATTCCCATAAATGTCGCTATCTTTTTGTGCGCGTACAGGTGCCGCATCTCACCGTGGATCGGCATGAAATACTTCGGCCGCACCAGGGCGTGCATCAATTTCAGCTCTTCCGAGCAGGCATGCCCGGAGGCGTGCACGTTGGCAGTCGTGGCATCGGAGACGACATTGATGTCGCTCTTGATCAGGGCGTTGATGATACGGTCGATCAGCAATTCGTTGCCCGGGATGGCGCTGGAGGACAGCACCACCGTGTCGCTTGGCGTCAGTTTCACGCGGTCATGAGAGCCGAAGGCCATGCGATACAGGCCGCTCATGGGTTCGCCCTGGCTCCCCGTCGTGATCAGGGTGACCTGACCCGGCTCATAGCGGCGCAATTCACTCGTTTCAATGATCGTGCCGGCGGGGATGTTGATATATCCCAGTTCCGTTGCCGCGCCGATCACGTTCTCCATACTGCGGCCCATGATGGCCACCCGGCGCCCGTGGCGGATGGACGTGTCGATGATCTGCTGCACGCGGTGCACGTTGGAGGAGAAGGTGGCAATGATCAAGCGGCGCCCCTCATTCTCCATAAAGATCTGTTCCAGCGACCCGCCCACGCGCTTTTCCGACGGGGAAAAGCCCTGCCGCTCGGCATTCGTGGACTCGCACAGCATCAGGAGCACGCCCTCGTTACCGATCTCACCGATGCGGGTCAGGTCCATCATATTGCCGTCGATCGGCGTCACATCCAGCTTGAAGTCACCGGAATGGAAGATGGTCCCCAGCGGTGTGCGGATGGCCAGGGCACAGGCATCGGCAATAGAGTGGTTGACGTGGATGAATTCCGCGCTCATAGAGCCAAAGGAGATATAATCCCCGGCCTCCACCGTCATCAAACGGGGCTTCTGCGGCAGGCGATGCTCGGCCAGTTTATTCCGGATGATCCCCAGCGTCAGGCGGGTGCCGTAGATGGGGGGATTGATGGCGCGCAACACATAGGGGATGGCGCCGATGTGGTCCTCATGCCCGTGGGTGATGAGGATCGCACGGACACGATCGGCATTTTTTTCCAGATATGTGATGTCCGGGATGACATAATCCACCCCCAGCATCTCTTCATCCGGGAAGCCGAAGCCGCAGTCCACGACCAGAATGTCGTTCTCATATTCTATGACCGTCATGTTCTTGCCGATCTCCATCAATCCGCCCAGCGACATGATGCGCAGCTTGCCCTTTTTCTCGCCCTTTCTCTCATTGCGGACCCGCCGCGCGGCGGATGCACGGGCGGCGGCCAGCACCGGGCGTTCCTCAGTCGGGGCAGGGGTCAGGGGCGCCAAGGGGCCGGTCGCCCCGCGGCGCGTGCGGCCGCGCCCGGTCGTAGCGGGCACCTGGCGCAGGGCATCCTTTTCATTCTTCCCGCGGGCGCTCGCTTGTGCGGCGGGGGCATTCTTTGCCCCTTTGCGGGGGCGGCCACGGCCGCCTTTTGCGGGGGGCGCGGCCTTTTCGCCCGCATCCCCAGAAGCGGGCTGCTTGTTAGCGGTCTTTTCCTGCGGGGCAGGGCGTGCTTCCTGCTTTTCGGCATCACGCGCCGGTGCAGGGCGGCGGCGGGGGCGCCCACGGGTCTTTTTGCTCTGCCCGTCCGGGGCATTTTCTGTGTGCAAGGGTTCTTTCTTTTCTTCGCTCATTCTTTTTATTGGTACGCCCGGCAAAATGGCATAAGACCCCCTGGTGTGCGGGCATACGTATCTCATAGCGGCCCAGGGGGATCTATTCAGCGTCCGGCGATGGCGGGCAAATAGCGTTCTTGCCCGGCGACGGCGCGATACTACGAACTCAGCGCTGTGTGTGGGACAGCGGCATCTTATATCATTATACACAAAAAATGGGAAAAATGCAACCCTTTTCCCCCTTTATGAAAAATATTTTTGTAAAGCGGCCGTTGTCGCATAGAAAACATGCACGTGCGGGCGCAAAATAGGGTTGCAAAGTAGCGGGGGGTGTGGTATAATACAGGTGAAAAACAGCTCTTTTCCCGTTTTGTTCTAAGATATCGGCAACGCATGCAAAGAAGGAGATACCATGCCACCCAAACTGACGATCGTGATCCCACTATATAACGAGGCGCAGGCCCTGCCGGATACGCTCCCGCGCCTGTCGCACTATCTGGAAAAGACATTCCCGGGGCAATATGAACTGCTCCTGATCGATGACGGATCGACCGACGGCACCCCTGCCGTGGCGGCAGGCCTCAAAAATGACCACACCCGCGTCATCTCCTATTTTCCCAACCGGGGAAAGGGACATGCCGTCCGCACCGGCATGCTGGAAGGGAAGGGAGAGGTGCTCCTGTTCACCGACTGTGATCTGGCCTATGGCTGTGAGGTGCTGGGGGAGATGGTCTCCCACTTTGCTTCTTTTCCGGAGGCGGATGTCCTGGTCGGCTCCCGCGCCTGCCACCCGGAGGGATATGCCGGATATCGCTGGTACCGCCGCTGGGCCTCCCGCCTCTATCGCTGGGTGTTGCGCCGCTTTTTCGGCCTGACGCTGAGCGATTCGCAGAGCGGCATCAAGGGGTTCCGCCGCCCGGCCGCCCGCGCGATCTTCTCGCACTGCCAGACGGACCGCTTCGCCTTTGATCTGGAGGCGATATTGATCGGGCAACGGCTGGGGTACAACGTAAAAGAGATGCCGGTGCGCGTGCTTGAAAACGGGAAAGGGAAGATGCACCTGCTCCGCGACAGTCTCCAGATGCTGCGCGACCTGTGCCGCATCCGCCGCCGTGTGCGCCGCATACCGCCATCCGATGGGAAAAATTCGACCCGTGTGTCCTGAAAACAGTTTTTCCCTGATGTATTTTCTCCGCGCCATCGGTGTTTTCCCGGTGGTGCCGCAAAAAAGAAAGGAACCGGACCGATGAAACATGATCGCCACTTTCTGCGCCCCCTTGCCGCGCTGCTTGCCCTGCTGTGCTGCCTCCCCCTGCTGCTTACCGGATGCCAGACGGGGGAAGATAGCCTATGCACCGTCACCTTTGATGCGAACGGTGGGGAGGAGATCGACGCCGTGACCGTTACGTCCGGCAGTCGCCTGACAGAACCGCAGACCCCGAGCCGCCCCGGCTATCTCTTTGCCGGGTGGTATGAAGGCGACCGCGCCTGGAATTTCACACAGGATACCGTACATGCCTCCCTGACGCTGACTGCCCATTGGCAGGAGAAAGAGGACGTCAGCGTGGTGGTCTTTACCAACCAGGGCAACACCCAGGAGGTCGAGGTCGCGCGCAACGGCCTGCTCACCCCGCCCGACCCGCCGGTACGTGCCGATGATGAATTCCTCGGCTGGTATGGCACCGATGGGGAACTGTGGGATTTTTCCCAACCGGTGACCGTAGCACGCCTGGTACTGTATGCCAAATGGTCCTCCGGCAAAAATTATCCCGACTCGCTCCCCTGGGACGGGGTGATCACCCTGCCGCCCATCTCTCTTTGATCTGTTTTGCCTTTCATGGCGCCCGTGTGTTCTGAAAAATCATTTTTAACCAGAAGGAACGCATCATGTGGTTCGTTTTTTCATTGCTCTCCGCTGTGTTTGCCGCCCTTACATCGATCCTGGCCAAGGCGGGACTGCACGGGGTAGATTCGCACCTCGCCACCGCCATTCGGACGGTCGTGGTGGTGTTCCTGTCCTGGGGCATGGTGTTTGTCACACATGCGCAGGGGGGCATCGCCTCTTTGGATAAAAAGAGCTGGCTCTTTCTTATCCTGTCCGGCCTGGCTACCGGTGCTTCCTGGCTCTGCTATTACCGGGCTTTGCAGATGGGGGAGGTCACCCGCGTGGCCCCGATCGATAAACTCAGTGTCGTTTTTACCTGTGTGCTGGCCGTGATCTTTTTGCATGAGTCCTTCACCCCCAAGACCCTCGCAGGATGTCTCCTGATCGCCGCAGGCACTCTTCTTATGGTGCTGTAAGCGCGTGCTTTTTAAAAAACCCTTTCCGCCAGCCTCCCTTATTTTGGAGGCTTTTTTGCGCGGAAGGAGCCTGCATACCTATGCCTCCCTCCGGGAGGGAGGTGGGGAGCGGAGCGAACCGGAAGGAGCCTGCGTACTTCAATGTTAGGTTTCTTGTAGGGAATATGAACCTTGTGCACCATGACCATTGACCTCTAACTACCTACGATAAACCATTAGCGTACCTACGCTTGCTCCTTCCGTCACGTCTGCCTTGCGTCATCCGTGCCACCTCCCTCCCGGAGGGAGGCCTGGGAACGCGGCGCCTGCCGCGAAGCGGACAGAAGGGGTATTTGCGTATACTTTTATATTTCTCCCATCGCGGTGCAGGGGCAGGATACAGGTACCCGTGTGTCGCGAAACAGCTGTTTTCCGCGCCTCTTTTGCAAACAGGGAAGTTCCTGCGCAGGAGCGCACCCCAAAACAAGCAAAATGGGAAAAGTGAGAAGAAATATGGTGAAAATCCAGCAAAAGGGAACATCTCACGGGAATATATAAAAAAACAAAAAGGCTCTCCTTGCAGGATGAACCCCTGCGCACGTCAACTTTATCCCGCCAGTGTTTTCACGCCCGCGTGTTCATGCCCACTCACTCACGCCAGTGGCCTACCGCCTACCCAGAGGCAGAAAAAGCACACAGCGGACAAAAAGAGCCCAGTAAAGAAGGCCAATACCACGCGGCCCCTTTCCCGCTTCTTTTCCCCGCGCGCGTCTCGTCCGGTGATCAGGTTCTCCTGCAAGATGCGATCCGCCTCGGCCAGCATATCATCTTCCCCTACCTCGCCGCACTCCTCCCGCAATACAAAAAATGCCTCCTCAAACAGACGGCTGTCCTTATTCTTCATGCACACGATCCTTTTGTGGCACCCGCGCAGATGCATCTGACATCCCCCTTTTCTTCCAGTCTCTTTTGGGGGCAGTCTCGCCCCTTTCTTTCTTTTTTATGCAGAAAAAATGTTTTTTTATGCGCACCTGTTGAAAACCCGGCGCTTATATGTTATAATATACTTAATTATATTATATATTCCAACGGAGTGTTGCTTATGCAGGAATTACAGGAAGTGCGAGATGCCGTGATGGAGATCGTCCGCGCGCGCCACACCTTCTCTCAAACGGTCTTTGACCTATGGTTCAAGGATCTGCACATGGTGTCCCTTGACAGCAATTCTGTGGTCTTTAAGATCAACAGTGATTTCAAGCAGGGGATCATACAGAACAAATACAGCGAGATACTAGAAGAGGCGGTGCAGGAGGTCGTCGGTTTCCCGGTCACGGTGCGTATCATCTCCTCCGAGGCCGTGGAAGGGTTCACCCGCCCCACCTTCACCGAGAAGCCCCCTTCCGCGATCCCGGAAGAAAAGCGCATCGAACAGCCGGAGGAACCGGCCGACATCGGGGCGGATATCGAGAGCAAACGCGTCTTCTCCCAATTCACCTTTGAAAATTTCGTGGTCGGTGAATCCAATAAATTCGCCCATGCGGCATGCCTGGCCGTGGCCCGCAACCCCTCCGCCCTCTATAACCCCCTGTTCATCTACGGGCAGAGCGGGCTGGGGAAGACGCACCTGCTCTACGCCATCACCAATGAGATCAAGCGCACCAAACCGGATGTGCGCATCGTCTACCGCAAGGGGGATGATTTCACCAACGAACTGGTGCGCACCCTGCAAGCGGGGCGGGGGATGGAATCCTTCCGTGAAAAGTACCGCATGGCCGACGTCCTGCTGATCGATGATATCCAGTTCATCGCGGGGAAGGAATCGACCCAGGAAGAATTCTTCCACACCTTCAATGCCCTGTACGACGCCGATAAACAGATCATCCTGACCTCCGACCGCCCCCCGCGGGATATCAAAACGCTGGAGGACCGCCTCCGCACCCGTTTTGAATGGGGCCTGATCGCCGATGTACAGCCCCCCAGCGTGGAACTGCGCTCGGCCATCATCCTGAAAAAAGCAGAAGATCTGGGCATCGTCATCCCGGAGGATGCGCTGACCTACCTGGCCGATAAATTGCATAACAGCATCCGCACGATCGAGGGCGCCATCAAAAAGATCAATGCCATCAGCCGCCTGACCGGCACCCCAATTTCCCTTGAGATGTGCAAGACGGCTGTTTCCTCTATCGTCAGCGGGGAGAAATCCGAAAAGGACGTAGTGGACAAGATCTTCCATGTGGTCTCCGACCATTACCGTGTACCGATTGAGGAGATACGCGGCAAAAAGCGCAATGACAATATCGCCAAAGCGCGGCATATGTGCATCTACCTCATCCGCCAGCAGACAGAGCTTTCCCTGTCGGACATCGGGCGGGAATTCTCCCGCGATCACACGACCGTCATCGCCTCTATCAAGTACATAGAAGGGCAGATCCGGTCGGTACCGGGAGCGGAGAGCGAAGTCAATGAACTGCTCTCCCAGATCAAAGAATAAAATGCGCAAAGTGGTGGCCACCCCTCCCGGGTTTTCCCCATTTTCCACGGGAAAGTCCTGTTAGAAGGTGCTGGAAAGAGGGTGGAAAACAGGTGCCTTTTCAGAAGTCCCACAGCCCCCAAAAGTGCCCTGTGGAAAACCCCTTTCTTTTCCACAGCCGTCCCACATATTTTGCAGGGGACTTTGCAGAGCGGGGAGGGCGGGTCTTTGCCCGCCACGCCTCAAAAAAACGGATTTTACACATTTTTCACAGCCCCTACTACTGCTACTACTAGAAATAAATAAAACAAAGACAAGATAAAAAAAACAGCGGCGCCGCGGCGCCCGCAGAATGGAGTGCCTATGCATATCGTATTCTCCAAACAAAAATTGATGGAAAAACTGTATCCCGCCATGGGGACGGTCTCTACGAAAAATACCATCTCCTCCATCGAAGGGGTGCTGATCGAAACGATCGGCGGTAAGAACGTCCGCCTGTCCACCTATGACATGAACAAAGGGATCCGCGCGACGCTGGAAGCGGAAGAAGTGCTGGAAGAAGGCAGTTATATCATCAACGCCAACCGCCTCCTCCAGATCGTCAAAGTGCTGGATGAAGAAACGCTCTCCATCCAGGTAGATGATAAGTTTACCGCGACCATCTCGGCCGGGAAGGCTTCTTTCTCCCTCTATGCCCTGCGGGGGGCAGATTTCCCCTCTCTGCCGGAACTGACTGGGAGCCGGGGGTTTGAGATCCGGAGCGAAGTATTGAAGGATATGATCGGGCGCGTACTGCATTCGATCGCCGAGCAGGACTCCCGCCCCATGCTGTGCGGCGCCTATTTTAAGATAGGCAACGGGCGCATGGAGGTCATCTCCTGTGACTCCTTTACCCTGTCCCGCTGTATGGTGGAATGCGAGATGCGGGACGTGGGGGAAGTGAGCGTGGTGAACTTCTCCTTCCTGGTACCGGGGCACGCATTGAACGAACTGGTGCGCATCCTGGGGAGCGGGGAAGAGATGGTGACGGTCATGATCGCGCGGAAGCATGCGATCTTCTCCTTCAACGGGATCGTGTTCTTTACCCGGATGATCGACAGCGAATATATCGATTATGAGCGTATCACGCCGAAGGATCAGACCATCTTTGTAGATGTGGAACGGGATAGACTGCTCTCAGCCCTAGAGCGTGCCTGTCTGATCGCAGAAGAAAAGATACAGGGCAGTGGCCGCAGTTATGTGAAGCTGATCCTGGAAGGGGACCGGATGATCGTCTCCTCCACCTCAGTGAATGGGCGCGTGTATGATGAGATGCCCATCGCGCACGAAGGGGAGGATCTGGAGATCGGCTTTAACTGCCGCTATCTCATCAACAGCATGCGCGCCGCCGAAGGGGATATGGTGCATCTGGCCTTCAAATCTCCGACGCAGAGCGTGATCATCACACCGAAGGAAAAGCGCGAGGACAGAGATTTCTTCTACATGGTGCTGCCCGTGCGTATGAACGGCAGTAATTAAAGACGGGGCGGTGCGCCCCCTGCGAGGGACACGTGCATATCAAGAATTTTGAAGCATTCAATTACCGTAATATAGAGCATGCCTCTTTGTCTTTTGAAAAGGGGATCAATCTGCTGTACGGGGAGAACGCACAGGGGAAGACCAATATCTTGGAGGGCATCTATACCTTTGCCCGGGGAAAGAGTTTTCGCGGCGCGGGGGATGTGGAACAGGTGCGGTTCGGGGAAAAGGGGTTTTCCCTCTCCCTCTCCTTTGATGATGGAGACAGAGATAGGAAACTGGCCTATCGCTTCTATGAAGGAGCGCGGAAGCGCTATAAAGACGGCTCTCTTGCCCGTTCCCGGGCGGAGATGCTCGGCATCTTTCGCGCGGTGCTGTTTTATCCCGATCATTTGAACCTGGTGAAGGGGGGGCCGGCCGAGCGGCGCCTGTTCCTCAATATCGCCATCTCCCAGATCAGCCCCCTGTACCTGCAAATGATGGCGCGCTACGGCACGGTACTGGAAAACCGCAATAGCCTGCTGAAATACGCGCAGAAGAGCGGGTATCTGGACCGCGACCAGCTGGAAGTATGGAATGAGAGCATGGCGGAATGCTGTGCCCATATCGCCCTCCTGCGGCAACAGTACATCCTGCAACTGGAAAAATACGCCTGCCCGGTGGTAGAGGCATTGTCCCGTGGGAAGGAAAAGCTCTCTTTGCTGTATCATTGTGAAGCGCAGGGAGAGGGGATGCCGTTTTATAAAAATGCGGGAGAGTGTCCGGAATATCCGATATTCCCGTGCTATTATAGGGGTGAGGAAGAAGAATGGGTGCGGACGCGTGACTGCTATCGCCATCTGCTCTCCGCTTCGCTTGAAAGAGAGATGGGCGCGGGGTGCTCCCTCTTTGGTATCCATCGGGATGATATGGAGATAGGGATAAATGGGGCGGCGGCGCGCACCTTTGCTTCACAGGGGCAGCAGCGCTCTGCCGTGCTGGCCTTGAAACTGGCAGAGGGAGAGGTCTCACGCGCGGTATGCGGCGCCTATCCAGTCTACCTGCTGGACGATGTGCTCAGCGAACTGGATGAAGAGCGGCGTGCTTTCCTCTTATCAGACATGGGGGAAAGACAACTGATATTGACCGCCTGTGACGCGGGGGCGCTCTCCGGGCGTGATGCCCACGTGATAGAGGTCAGGGGAGGGGAATATGTTCCTGCATATCGGTAATGGGCGCACGGTGCGGCAAAAAGATGTGATCGCTATTTTGGATATGGACACCGCCAGCATGGGGAAGGATAGCCGCGCCTTTCTCTCCCGCGCACAGAAGAACGGGGAGATAGAGGTAGTAGACAGTGACCTGCCCCGCGCCATCCTTCTTTGCGATGGGGATGACGAACAGCGGGAGCAGTTGTACCTGACGCACATTTCGGTCCGTGCGCT
This sequence comes from uncultured Ruminococcus sp., assembly GCA_964463735.1. Lineage (GTDB taxonomy): Bacteria > Bacillota > Clostridia > Oscillospirales > CAG-272 > UBA1740. The sequence continues at coordinate 13,891 of CAYXDB010000008.1, forward strand.
CTGTGCCCGGGCAAACAGCCATCTCATAGAAGAAGAACGGGAAGAGACAGAATGACCCCGGGAAGGAACCGGCCGGGGAGATAGAAAAAGAGCCTGACAAAGGGAAGGAAAAGGGTAAAAACATGGAAGAGAACATGCATGTGCAAAACGGCGACTACGGAGATAACCAGATCCAGGTGCTGGAAGGGCTGGAGGCCGTGCGTAAAAGACCGGGGATGTATATCGGTACCACATCGATCCGCGGTCTGCACCATCTGGTCTATGAGATCGTCGATAACTCGATCGATGAGGCGCTGGCAGGGGAATGTGATGCCATCACGGTGACCCTGCATGAGGATAACAGCGTTTCCGTCCGGGATGATGGGCGCGGTATCCCCGCCGGGATGAATGAGAAACTGGGCAAGCCTACGCTGGAGGTCGTATATACCGTGTTGCATGCCGGCGGCAAGTTCGGCGGCGGCGGGTACAAGATCGCCGGTGGTCTGCATGGTGTGGGCGCCTCGGTCGTCAATGCCCTGTCGGAATGGGTAGAGGTCGAGAACAGCCGGGACGGGCATGTGTATACCGAGCGGTTTGAAAGAGGCGCGGTGGCACGCCCCTTTGCCTGCGTGGGGGAGACCGAAAAGCATGGCCTGTATGTACGGTTCAAGCCGGACAGCACCATCTTTGAGGAAACGGTCTTTGATTTTGATACCATCCTGACCCGCATGCGGGAGCAATCCTTCCTGAATGCCGGGGTGCGCATCATCCTGCAGGATGAGCGGCCGGGCATGGAGCGGAGCGAGACTCTGCATTATGAGGGCGGTATCGTCAGCTTTGTCGAATATCTGGAGAGCATCCGCCACGTCAGCCCCCTGCATCCGGAAGTCATTTACATGAAGGGGGAAAAGGATGGATCGCTGGCCGAAGTAGCCATGCGCTACAACGACAGCTATAACGAAAATCTCATCTCCTTTGCCAACAATATGACCACCATCGAAGGCGGTACGCATGAGACCGGGTTCAAAAATGCCCTGGCCCGTGTGTTGAATGCCTATGCCCGCAAGACCGGCGTGCTGAAGGACGCGGATAAGAACCTCTCAGGGGAGGATGTGCGAGAGGGGCTGTGCGTGGTCATCTCGGTAAAACTGGAGGACGCACAGTTTGAGTCGCAGACCAAAGCCAAATTGGGCAACTCGGAGATCCGGACGCTGGTAGACCAGGTCGTCTCGGCCCGCCTTGCCGAATTTTTAGAGGAACATCCGGCCACCGGTAAAACGATCCTTGAAAAGGCACTCTCCGCCTCCCGCGCGCGGGAGGCCGCCCGTAAGGCGCGGGAACTGACCCGCCGCAAGAGCGTGCTGGAAGGGTCTACCCTGCCGGGCAAACTGGCCGACTGCCAGGAAAAGCGGACCGAGCTGACCGAATTGTACCTGGTAGAGGGAGATTCCGCCGGTGGATCCGCCAAGGACGGGCGGGACAGCCGCTTCCAGGCGATCCTGCCCTTGCGCGGGAAAGTGCTGAACGTGGAAAAGAGCCGCCTGGATAAAGTGTATACCAACCAGTCGCTCATTCCGATCATCCAGGCACTGGGGTGCGGGATCGGTGAGGAATTCGACCTGTCCAAATTGCGCTATGGCAAGATCATCATCATGGCGGATGCGGATGTGGACGGTGCCCACATCGGTATCCTGCTCCTGACCTTCTTTTTCCGCCATATGCGCCCGCTGATCGAGCAGGGGCATATCTATATGGCGAAGCCCCCGCTCTACAAGATCCGCCGCGGTAAAGTGGAGCGGTACGCCTTCTCGGATGCGGAGCGGGATGCCATCATTGAGGAACTGGGCGGTAATATAGAGGCTGAGCGGTATAAAGGTCTGGGTGAGATGGACCCGGAACAGTTGTGGGAGACCACGATGGACCCGGAAAAGCGCACTATCCTGCGTGTGGAGATTGGGGATGCCCTGCGGGCGGATGAAGTGTTCTCCTGCCTGATGGGGGATGAAGTAGAGCCGCGCCGCCGCTTTATTGAAGAAAACGCCAGATTTGTTGAAAATCTCGATGTCTGAGGAGAATACCGATGGATAAGAGAAAAGTATATTTGAGTGAGAGTATCGAATTCCCGGATCAGAAGATCGTCCCGCAGAATATGGAAAAGCGGGTGAGCAGTTCTTTTCTGGAATATTCCATGAGCGTCATCACCTCGCGCGCCCTGCCGGACGTGCGGGACGGGATGAAGCCCGGACAGCGCCGCATCATGTATGCGATGTATGAAGATAAATTGACAAGCGACAAGCCCTTCCGCAAGTCGGCCACCACGGTGGGTGACGTGCTGGGTCGCTATCATCCGCACGGGGATGCCGCCGTCTACCAGACCATGGTACGTATGGCACAGGATTTTTCCCTGCGCTATCCGCTGGTAGAAGGGCATGGCAACTTTGGTAACGTGGATGGGGACGGCGCCGCCGCCTATCGATATACCGAGGCGCGTATGTCCCGCATCGCCAACGAATTGATGGATGGCATAGAAAAGAACGTGGTAGACATGGTACCCAACTTTGATGCCAGCCGGAAGGAGCCCTCCGTTCTCCCCTCCCGTTTTCCGAATATCCTGGTAAACGGGTCGGTGGGTATCGCCGTGGGTATGGCCACCAATATCCCCCCGCACAACCTGCGGGAGGTCATCGACGGGGCCATCTATCGTATCGACCATCCGGATTGTTCGGTCGCGGAGCTGATGCAGTTCATCAAGGGGCCGGACTTCCCGACCCATGGGCTGATCTACGGCAACCGCGGGATCATCGACGCTTACACCACCGGCCACGGCCGCGTGATGGTGCGTGCCCGTTGCCGCATCGAGGATGAGCACCACCGCATCGTAGTCACGGAGATCCCGTATGCGGTCAACAAGAGCCAGTTGGTGGAGAGCATCGCCAATCTGGTCAAAGACAAGAAGATCGAGGGCATCACCGACCTGCGGGATGAGTCCGGCCGCGCTGGTATGCGTATCGTGATCGAGTATCGGCGGGACGCCAATGGTGAGGTCATTCTGAACCAGCTGTATAAATATTCCCAGTTGCAGGACACCTGTGCGGTCAATATGCTGGTGCTGGTGAATGGGGAGCCAAAGGTGCTCTCTTTGCCGCAGATGCTGGATCATTACCTGACCTTCCAGGAAGAGATCATCGTGCGCCGCACCAAGTTCGACTTAGACAAGTCCCTGCGGGAGATGCATATCTTAGAGGGGTATAAGATCGCCATCGATCATATCGAAGAGGTCATTGCCATCATCCGCAGCAGTGACTCCATCCCCGATGCCAAGGCCGCCCTGATGGAGCGCTATGGCCTCTCGGATGCGCAGGCACAGGCCATCGTGGAAATGACGCTGGGCAAGCTCTCAGGGCTGGAGCGGCATAAGATCGAGGATCGCCTTGCCAAACTGGCTGAGATCGTGGCCGACTTGCGGGATATCCTCGCGCGGCCGGAGCGTATTGCCGGCATCGTGAAGGATGAGATGGGCGCCCTGCGGGATAAATACGGGGACGAGCGCCGCACAGAATTGGTCGATGCGGTGGATGAGATCGACCTCGAGGATCTGATCGCCCGCCACACCTGCGTCATCTCGCTGACGCGGGAAGGGTATATCAAGCGCCTGCCGGCCGATACGTATACCGCGCAGAATCGCGGCGGCAAGGGGCTGATCGGCATGACGACCAAGGAAGAAGATTTTGTAGACAATATCCTGGTGGCCAACAGCCATTCCTATATCCTCTTCTTTACCAACCGCGGCCGCGTGCAAGCGCTGAAGGCCTATCGCATACCGGAGTCCTCCCGCACCGCGAAGGGGACGAACGCTGTCAATCTGCTGGAACTGGCAGACGGGGAAAAGGTGACCACCCTGCTGTCCGTCAACGGGTTCCCGCAGGAAGAATATCTGACGATGGTGACCCGCCGCGGTGTGATCAAGCGTACCCGCCTGACCGAATATGCCTACCAGCGCAAGGGCGGCAAGATCGCCATCACGCTGGATGAGGGGGATGAGCTCTGGTTCGTGCGTCGCACGCTGGGCGATGGAGAACTGGTCCTGGCGACTGAGCAGGGGCAGGCGATCCGCATCCGGGAAGATTCTGTGCGCCCGACAGGACGCACGGCCCGCGGCGTGATCGGCATCCGCCTGGAAGGGGAGGATTACGTGGTCGGTGTGGCCGTGGTGGACGAGAACAGGAAACTGCTGACCGTCACCAAGGGCGGCTACGGCAAGCGCGTGGAGTTTGAAGAGTTCCGCCAGATGAAGAACCGCGGCGGCAAGGGCGTGACCTGCCAGAAGATCATTGAAAAGACCGGGCCGCTCGCCTCTATCATCACGGTGGATGAAACAGACGATATCATGATGATGACGTCGGAGGGGACCGTCATCCGGATGGCCGTCTCGGACGTGCCGGTCTATTCCCGCACGGCGGGCGGCGTGATCCTGATGCGGCTGGACGGGAATGCCCAGATCCTGACCTGCGCCCGCGTGGCACGGGAGGAGGAACTGGAGCAGGAGATGGAAGAAGCCGACCACGCCCAGATCGAAGAACTGCCGGACAGGGAGACGGAGGAGACCTCTGTCGCGCCGGAGGAAGAAAAAGAAGATGCCTCCGCACCCGATGACGAAATAGAATGATCCCGTGCACCGCAGATTTTCCACATGGTAGAAAACCTGCGGTGCAAACGGCCCTGTATCCAAAGGGGCGGCCCGTGCCATGCGGCCGCGCCCCTTGCGGTACTGGATAAAGGAGAGGACATGCGCCAATGTTTTTTGCGGGGGATCCCGCTATTGCTCGCGCTGTTGCTGGTGTTGCCCGGCTGTGCCGCACCGCTGGATACGACCGGCCTGTTGGAGGCCGCACCCGACCTGATCGAGCAGTCTCTGTTTCTCAATGAGGTGTATTACGGGGCGGGCATCCCGTATGATGCCACGGCGGCACCGGCCATTGGCAACTATTATTATGCCGATGCCGTCTATCTCGCGACACACGGGATCCCCACGGTGGCCGCATTACAGCAAAAGACCGGGGAAGTGTTCTCCTCTGCCTATACGGCCCTGCTGGCCGATACGGTCCTGTCCGGCTTTTCTGCCGGGAGCGACGCATACAGTTATGCGCGCTATGCTTCCAGCGCGGTACAGGGGCAGGAAGACGAGAATGAGACCATTTTGGTGCGGGCCGAGGCGAGCAGTACCTTTTCGCTTGCAACGGTCACATACGACCCCGCCACGCTCTCTCTGGGGGAGGTCACGCACCTGTATGCCACCGTGTTGATCCAGCGGCAGACGACCTATCCCCCCACAGAGGAAGGGGAGGCCCCCCGCACAGAGACCGAACAGGCCGCCATCCGCTTCGTGTATGAAGATGGCTGGCGGATCGACAGCCCGACCTATTGAGAAAAGAAGTGCCTCGCGCCGGGAAAATGCCCTTGCGTGACGCGCATCCATTCCACAGTCCCCGCGCGGCGGGGACGGACAGGAGGAACGGCCATGCCACGTGCGTATGAACGATGCCCGCGCCGCCGCGCCCTGTGTGTCGGCCTGGTGCTCGCCCTGCTCTGCGCCGCCCTGCCCCCCTTCTCTTTGCCGGTGCAGGCGTCCCCCGGGGTCGCCGCGGCCGTCACCTATGCCGCAGGGGTCACCACCACGACGGATGAGGGGTATACGTCCTCTTCTCTGTGGGACAACTGGTGGAAAAGTTCCGGGAGCGGGACGGATTCGCGCCTGACCTATCAGGGCGGCTGGGTGGCCGGCGGGCTGGATGGGGGTGGCTTCCATCCGTTTACCTACGTCAACCGGAGCGACAGTTCCTGGCTGATGCTGGACGAGACCGACCAGTGGCAGTCCGCCTACGGTACGGTGGGGCGTAACGGCCGCGGCGTGTCCCCCCATGGGGGCGGCTATGCGACCGGCTATGCTTATACGGTGCCGGAGGGCGGCACGGTGACCGTTTCGCTCTCGGATTGTTCCTTCCGCACGGGGGACGGCTTCGCCATCTTCCGCAACGGTACCATGCTCTGGCCAACGGCCGGGGCAGGGGTCGGCACCGGGGGCGACATCAGCGCCTACTATCTTCTGGCGCAGGAGGACGGCACCGCGCTGCGCGCTCTGCTGGCGGCACAGTCCTTTACGGTCGAAGCGGGGGACGTCCTTTCCTTCGTCTGCAAGCGGGGGAGCGGGAGCGGCCAGCACGTCTACTATCCGACAGTTTCCTACCGTGCGCCGCGTGCCGCGGTCGAGGATGCGTCCCTTTTCTGCTTTCAGGGGGAGAATTACCCCCAGTATACGTATACCGATGGCGCCTATCGCCTGAAAGAGGGGCTTAGCGGCGGGTGGTCGCTGGGGGCGCGTAGTAAAAGCGACCCGTCCGTTCTGTGGTCGCTTGCCAAGCTCAATGATCATTATTGCATTTTGAACCAGAATGGCGGGGACAAGAACACCGGGAACCAGTGGACCTATGGCGGTCTGTATCTGAAGAATGGTGTGGTGATCACGGCCAACGGGCATATGACCGTCTTTAGCTATGAGATCCCGTATCATGGCGCGGCGCGCGTCTCTCTTGACAGTATCACCGTCGAGCAGAGCCAGGCGGGGGAGGATATCCTTTTCTGCGTCTGCCGGGATGGGACGATGCTCTGGCCGGTGGCGGGCGGCGCACTGGGCGACATGGAGAATTGGTACGCCCTGACCGCCGATGGCGCTACCCCAGTTTCTGAGATACAGGCGGCACCCGCCCTGCAAAAGATCGAGGTCGCGGCCGGGGACCGGATCGAGTTCTGCTTTACCGCGCGGAATGGGCACAGCATGAGCACGCAGACGCCCTCTTTGCGCGTCACGATGGTGGAGCGGGTCGTCTCCCTGCCCACGCCGGAAAGTCTGGGCAGTACCGCCACCCTGCCGCTGGCAGTGACCGATGCGGCGGGGGAGGGCTCTCTGCTGGCCACCCGTGGGAGGTGGCAATGCGTCTCTTCCCCCCGCAGGAGCGGACAGGCAGAGGAATTGACGGTGTTACATGCCGGGCAGTTGACGGCGGGGGACGCCGCCGCCATGGCGCAAAATGGCGCGGTTTCCCTGCGTGGGGAGGAAGGCGCCGTCTTTACCCCCGGCACCGCCCGGGATGTGGGCTGGTCCTATACCGTGCGCTACGGTGGGCGCGTGGTGCTCTCCCCCGGTGTGACATGCACAGCGGGGCGCGGGGAAGATATCTGCCTGACGCTCTATCATAACGGGGCACCCGTGTGGCGCGAAAACGGGGAAAAGGCCGGCACAGGGGCGCACACCTTGACGGTGCAGGCCGGGGACACGCTGTATCTTGCACTTTCCACCGCCACGGAGGAAAAGGCGGCACCCGTGTGTCGTATGACCCCGGCTATCCGGTATGAAGAACTGACCGCCACGATGGCCTATGCCGGTATGCAGATGGACCCTACCCAGGGGCTGGCCATCACCTTTTATATGGTGACGGGGCGCCTGCCGCAGACGGGAGAGGAGCAGGGGCTGTTGCTCTTCCACACGCAGGCAGATGCCTATACGTATGCGGCGGCGGGTGGTGTGCACCTGGCGGCGGGGAACGTCCGCCCGGATGGCAGTATCGCCTATACCTATACCGGGTGCCTGCCCCAGTCGCTGGGTGACACCCTGTACCTGCGCCCGTACATCCGTTGCACGGACGGGACGGTGGAATATGGTGAGGTGTGCCCGGTCTGCCCGCTGGACTATCTGTTGGCGCAATACGGGACAGACCCGGTGCGCAACACCCTGCTGACCGACCTTGTGCTGTATGCGGCGGCCGTGCAGACATGCTTTGCCCCCGGGGGCGCGCCGCTCTCTGACTGCCTGACCTCGGCACAGCGCACCTGTGCCTCACCCCGTTCTGTGGCGCTGGATCCGATCACCGCCTGGGGAAAGACCCCGGGGGAAGCGGAGCGGTGCTATTCCCGCATCACGGGCGTGCGCCTGCGCATGACGGCGGAATGGGCCTTTGCCGTGCAGGTAGAGGTGGACACATGGGAGGCGGGCAACCTTTTTCTGGATGTACTGGATGAGGCGGGCGCCGTGCGCCAGGCGATTCCGGTGCCGGAAGATGGGATGGTCATGTGCCCGGCATTCTCCCCGGCCGACTGTGGCCAGGGCGTGCTCTGGCGCCTGCGCTGTGTGGACGGCAGTGCCGTTTATTACGGCCCCACCCTGCGATACAGTTTTTCATCCTATATCGCGGGGGTACTCTCCCGCACGGCCGATCTTGGTGACCGTGAGGCGGATCTGGTGGTGCGCCTGGCGCTCTACGGGCGCAGTGCCGCGGTCTGCGCCGCGGGATAAATCGGTGTATTTTGGCGATGGTGGCACCCGTGTGTCGCCAAATGCTGATATGTCTATCTAAAAAACAGGAGGAACGAACGATGGCAAAATACAGAAGGGGCCGCATCAACGATGCGGTCACACAGGAACTGGCCGTGGTCGTGCGCACCTTGCGCGACCCGCGCCTGGTCGATAATTTCGTCAGCATCACGCGGGCGGAGGTCGCGCCGGACTTGAAGGTGGCGCGCATCTATTTTTCCGCCATGGGCAGTGATAGTGAGGCTAAGGCCGCTCTGCAAGCCGCCTGCGGCAAACTGCGCCACCATCTGGCCAGCACGTTGAATCTGCGCATCACGCCGGAGCTGCTGTTCTATGCCGATTATTCGATCGAGCACGGGGCGCAGATCGCCCGCCTCCTGGAGGACATTCGGGAGGACGATGCCCGTATGGCGCAGGTGCGGGAAGCAGAGGAAGCCGCCCGCGCCGCCGCGCAGGGCGAGGCCGCGGCGCAGGAAGGGCAGGATGCATGATGGGGGAGAAACACTTTCCCGCACTGACTTTGCCGGAGATCTGCGGCTGCCTGCGGCAGGCACGGCACCCCCTTCTACTGTCCCATGCCCGCCCGGATGGGGACACGCTGGGCAGTGTGGCCGCGCTGGCCCTGCTGCTGCACGGGTGGGGGCATACGGCCGCCTGGCTCTGTGCAGATCCGGTGCCCAAACGGCTCTCCTTCGTCTGGGAGGGGGTGCCCCTGTTGCCGTACGATCCGGAGACGTGTGATGCGGTGATCGCGGTGGATGTCGCCGCGCCCGGGCAGCTGGGCTCCTTACAAGAGCGGTTCATTGGCGCGGGGGCAGAGGTGCCGGTCACCTGCATGATCGACCATCACGCCTCCGGCCTCCCCTTTGCCCCGCATTGGGTCCAGCCGGAGGCCGCCGCCGCCGGGGAACTGGTCTATGCCATTATCCAGTTTTGCGTCGCGCAGGGATGGGCGCAGTGGGATCGGCCCATGGCCGGTGCCGTCTATACGGCTATCGCATCGGATACCGGCGGCTTCCAATTTTCCAATACCACCGCGCAGACGCACCGCATAGCCGCAGAGATGCTCTCCTGTGGGATAGAGGCAGAGGCGATCAACCACGCCCTCTTTTCCTCCAAGCCGCGTTTGCAGTTGGAGGCGGAGCGCGTGGCACTGGGGAATCTGCAATTGCTGGCCGGGGGGCGATTGGGGCTGGTGGCCCTGTCGCTGTCTGCCCGCGCCGGGATCGCGGACGAATATTTTGAGACGGCGATCGATATCGCGCGGTCGGCCGCGGGGGTAGAGATCGCCTGCACCGTGCGGGAGACCAGGCCGGGGGCCTATAAGGTATCTCTGCGCTCCCGCGGCGCCAATGTGGCAGAGGTGGCCGCCCGCTTTGGCGGTGGGGGGCATCTGCGTGCTGCCGGGTGCAGTCTGTCGGCCCCCACGCTGGAGGAAGCCTGCCAGCGCCTGACGGAAGCCCTGGTACCCCTCCTTCCCCCGCAGGATACCGCCCGCGGGGAATGATCCTGCGCCGCCCCGCGGCGGGGCGGGAGGGGCCTGCGTACCGTGATCTCAGGGTTCTTGCAGGAGCATGTCGACCGCGTCTTACGTTCGCTGGCCGCTTGTCACTTTTTACAGATCTGCTATGTGGCGAAAATTTAGTCCTTCTGATAAATTGTTGTAGACATTTCCGTTCTTTTGTGGTAAAATATTTATGGGGCTTCATG
>CAYXDB010000009.1:0-17245 GCA_964463735.1 uncultured Ruminococcus sp.
CTTTGCAGGACCTTTTCTGGTTCTTGCATTGGTCTTGGTGCGCTGGCCGCGTACCGGCAGACCTTTTCTGTGCCGGATGCCACGGTAGCAGTTGATCTCGACCATTCTCTTGATGTTCAGGGCGACGTCACGGCGGAGGTCGCCTTCCACGGTGTAGTTTGCCTCGATCTCATCACGGAGCAGAGCCACTTCCTGCTCTGTCAGATCCTTGGCGCGGGTATCAGGATCGATCCCGGTCTTCTTCAGGATGTCCTGTGCACTCTTGCGGCCGATACCGTAGATATACGTCAATGCGATCTCAACGCGCTTGAGATTCGGAATATCAACACCAGCTATACGAGCCATATGATATTACTCTCCTTCTTTCAATATCGTTGCCTGCGGCAACACGGTTTTGGCAATGATCAGTCGATCGGCTCAGCCCTGTCTCTGCTTGTGCTTGGGGTTCTCGCAGATGACCATGACCGTGCCTTTTCTTCTGATGATCTTGCACTTCTCACAAATTTTCTTAACGGAAGGTCTGACTTTCATCGTTTTTACCATTCCTTTCACAGAATTGATTACTTCTTCCGCCAGGTGATACGGCCCTTCGTCAGGTCATAGACCGATACCTCCACCGTCACGGTGTCTCCCGGAAGAATCTTGATATAGTTCATTCTCAACTTTCCCGAAATATGGGCAGTTACGATATGCCCGTTGGGCAACTTGACTTTGAAGACGGTGTTCGGCAGCGCTTCGACCACCACGCCCTCAAACTCGATCACATCGTCCTTTGGCACAGCAATACCTCCTTGAACCTGCTTATGCTTCGGTTAGTATCATGGGGCCATTATCCGTAATGGCGATGGTGTTCTCATAGTGTGCGGAAAGTGATCCGTCCACCGTGACCACCGTCCAGTTGTTAGACAGGACGCGGACCTCCGGACGGCCGACACAGACCATGGGCTCCACTGCGATCGTCATTCCCGGATACAGGCGTGCACCCCGGCCGGGCGTTCCAAAATTGGGGACCTCAGGCTCCTCATGGAGTTCCTGCCCCACACCGTGGCCCACATACTGGCGCACGACCGCATACCCAGCCGCCGCCACGCATGCCTCCACCGCGTGGCCGATATCCCCGATCCTTTGCCCGCTTAGTGCCTGTGCGTAACCGCGGAAGAAACTTTCCCGCGTTACCTCGATCAGGCGGCGGGCTTCTTCGCTCACTGCACCGACCGGGAACGTGCGGGCACTGTCCCCATTATAGCCGCGGTAACAGGCACCTACATCCACCTTCACGATGTCACCCTCCCGGATGATCCGGTCCTTGGACGGGATCCCGTGGATCACCTCGTGGTTCAGGCTGATGCAGGCACTCCCCGGAAAGCCGCCGTAGCCGAGGAAAGTGGGCGTAGCCCCGTGGCGCTCGATAAACTGCCGGATCTTATGATCCAACTCGCCGGTCGACATCCCTTCGCGCAGGATCTCGCCCGCGTATACCAGGGCGCCCGCGGTGATCTTCCCCGCTTCCCTCATGCGGCGCATCTGCTCCGGATTTTTCAGGGAGATCATCCCAGATCCTCCAAAGCGGCCAATGTGCGTGCTGTGGTGTCTTCCAGTTTTTCCTGCCCTTCCACCAGGCGCAAAAGCCCTTTGGCGGCATAGAAATCCTTCAGCGGTTCTGTAGATTCGTGATAGATGGCCAGGCGGCTCTTGACCACCTCGGGCGCATCGTCACGGCGGATCGTGAGAGCCGCACCACACTTGTCACATGCCTCCCCCTTCGCAGACGGCTTAGACACCGTGTGGAAGGTGGCACCGCATGCAGGACATACGCGGCGACCGCACATACGCGTAACAATGGTATCGTCTGATACCTCCAGGCTGATCACTGCATCCGGCTGGATCCCCATGGCATCCAGCGCTTCTGCCTGCGGCACCGTCCGCGGGAAGCCATCCAGGATAAAGCCATTCTTGCAGTCATCGGCTGCCAGGCGCTCCCGGATGATGCCGATCACGACTTCATCCGGTACCAGCGCACCGGCCTCTGTATACTTTTTCGCAGCCAGACCCATTTCCGTACCGGTCTTGATTGCCTCACGAATGATGGCGCCGGTAGAGATGGTCGGAATGTGATAACGCTCCGACACGATCTCAGCCTGTGTACCTTTCCCCGCACCGGGGGCACCTAAAAACAAGATCTTCATACGCATCTCCTATCAATCCAGGAAGCCCTTCTGGCCGTGTGCGCGCATAGAGACCTCTGCCTCTATGGCTCTTGCCATCTCCTGGATCACGCCGATCACGATCAGCAGCGAAGTGCCACCGAAGGCGATGTTGGCAAAGGTGCCATTGCACATTTCCACGATCCAGGTCACCAGCATCGGGAAGATAGCCACGAATGCCAGGAAGAAGGCGCCCATCAGCGTCACCTTGGAAAGGATCCGCTTGATCTTCTCAGCGGTCGGCGTACCGGGGCGGGTGCCCAGGATGGAGCCGCCGTCCTTCTGCAGACGGTTTGCCACCTCGACCGGATCAAAGCTGATGGTGATATAGAAATACGAGAAACCGATGATCAGCAGGAAGGTCAGTACCATGTAGACCAGGCTCAGGGGAGAATCCGTGATGCTGAACATCTGCTGCAGCACCCAGGGGAAGGACCCCTCGGTCAGTTCCGAAGAGCCGTAGATAAAGCCCAGGATGGTCGCCGGCAACGATACGATCGAGCTGGCAAAGATGATCGGCATAACGCCGGCCATATTGACCTTCAGCGGCAGGTCCTGGCTCTGGCCACCGTACATCTTACGACCCACTACGCGCTTGGCGTATTTGATCTTGATACGGCGCTCAGACCCCGTGACCCAAATGACGAACATGATGATGGCCAATGTGATCAACACAGACAGGACCGCCAATGCAATGGAGAGGATACCACCACCCACATTGCTGTAATCCTTCGCCGTCTCATCGTAGAAGCCGTTCTGGATCATGGAGATGAAACTGTTGACCGTAGCGCCCATGCTGGAGAGGATGTTCGCCAGAAGGATGAGGGAGACACCGTTGCCGATGCCCTTTTCATCGATCTTTTCGGCCATCCACATGATCAGGGCCGCACCGGCGCAATAGCACACGATGATTACGATCGCACCCAGGACCTCCATACCGGCATCTGCCAGGATCGGCGTGCCGTTCTCGGTCTGGTTACGCATGATCATGTAATACCCGAAGCTGGTCAGCACGGCCAAAATGATCGTGGTGATACGGGTACCGACTGTCATGCGCTTCTTCTTGACCTCCGGGTCACCATCCTTCCCCCCGAAGAGAGAAGGAAATGCCACATCCAGCAACTGCAGGACGATGGAGGCCGTGATATACGGGGAAACAGACAGGGCAAAAAGTGTTGCCTGGCTAAAGGAACTACCGGACAGGACGTTCAAATAATTGAAGATAGAGCCACTGCCCAGGGACTCAAAGTACGTGTTCATATAAGCCGAGTCAACGAACGGGACAGGCATCACGGCACCGATTCTGTACAGGAGCAGGATCAGGCCGACAAACAAAAGCTTATGGCGGATCTCCGTTACCTTCCAGGCGTTGCGTAAAGTCTGAAGCATTTATACCACCTCAGTCTTTCCACCTGCTGCCTCTATCTTTTCTTTAGCGGTTGCAGAAAAGACTGCTGCTTTCACGGTGAGATTTTTTGCAAGCTCGCCATACAGTCTGCCCAGCACCTTTACGCCATCACAGAGGGAGCTTACGATCCCTTTTTCCAGGAGGGCCGCCGTGTCTACCACAGCACCTTCCTCAAAACATGTCAGATCCTCCAGGTTAACAATGGCATATGTCTTGCCAAACTGGTTATAGAAGCCTCTCTTCGGCAGGCGTCTATACAACGGGAGCTGACCGCCCTCAAAACCCGGGCGCACGCCACCGCCGGAGCGGGCGTTCTGACCTTTGTGGCCTTTACCGGCCGTTTTTCCGTTACCGGAACCGGTACCTCTGCCGCGGCGGAACGAATTCTTGGTCGATCCTTCTGCGGGAGAAAGTTCATGGAGCTTCATACAGATTATTCCTCCTTCTTTCGTATTCCGATCAAACGGTCTCGACCCGGACAAGGTGGCGGAGCACCGTTACCTTGCCAGCCAATGCCGCACTGTCCTCATGCACAATGCAGTCACCGATCTTGCGGAGGCCGAGAGACTCGGCGGTTGCCTTCTGCTTCGGCATAGCACCGATCAGGCTCTTGACCAAAGTTACCTTTTTCATCAGCGCACCTCCTTAACCCTTGACCTGCTCAACGCTGATGCCGCGGAGGGCAGCGACCTGCTCTGCCGTGCGCAGGGCACGCAGACCTTCAAAGGTCGCCTTTACCACGTTGGTCGGGTTGTTGGAACGCAGGCTCTTGGCACGGATGTTCTTAATGCCAGCCAGTTCCAGCACGGCACGGGCCGTCTGACCGGCGATGATACCGGTACCAGGGGCAGCGGGCTTCAACAGCACCTTACCTGCACCGTACTCAGACAGGATCTCGTGCGGGATGGTCGTCCCCTTCAGGGAGACCTCGATCATATTCTTCTTGGCATCCTCGATGCCCTTGCGGATCGCGTCCGGGACCTCGGCAGCCTTGCCCAGGCCATACCCAACGTGACCATTACCATCGCCCACCACCATGATAGCAGCGAAACGGGCGATACGACCGCCTTTGACCGTCTTGGAGACACGGTTCAGGGCGACCAGGCGCTCCTGCAGCTCCAGCGTGGCGGGATCAAAATTCTTAGCCATGTGCTTAAAACTCCTTACAATATTTCAAAAGTTCTTTGAAACCGTGTACAAACCGGATCAGAACTTCAGGCCGCCCTCGCGGGCACCTTCAGCCAGTTCCGATACACGACCGTGATAGACATAGCCGCCGCGGTCAAAGACCACTTCGGTGATGCCCTTTTCCACCGCACGCTGTGCGATGGCCAGGCCGACCTTGCGGGCAGCCTCTTTGTTGGAGCCAATGCCCTCAAAGCCCTTCTCCAGCGTGGAAGCGGCACACAGGGTGACGCCGGCCACATCGTCAATGATCTGGGCGCTGATGTTTGCATTGGAGCGGTATACGGCAAGGCGGGGCGTTTCGGGAGTACCGGAGATCTTCGCTCTGACTCTCTTATGTCTCTTAAGACGCTGCGCATTGCTATCGTGCTTCTTAACCATGTTCGCGTACTCCTTTCATTATTTACCAGTCTTACCGGCTTTGCGGCGGATCTTCTCGTCCGCATACTTGACGCCCTTGCCCAGATACGGTTCAGGCGGTCTCTTAGCGCGGATATTGGCAGCGACCTGGCCCACGGCCTGCTTGTCGATACCCTTCACGATGATCGTGGTGTTATCCGGCAGATCAAAGGTCACACCGTTGCCTTCTTCAAAGAATACGGGGTGAGAATAGCCCAGAGAAAGGACCAGTTTCTTTCCCTGCTTCTCAGCACGGTAACCAACGCCCACGATCTGCAGGGTCTTGGCATACCCATTCGTTACGCCGATGACCATGTTGTTCAGGAGATTGCGGGAAAGGCCGTGCACCGCACGATCATCCTTTTCCATGCTGGCCTGTACGTGCAGTACATCGCCCTCCTGTGCAAAGGATACCTTCGGGGAGAAGGTCTGGGTCAGGGTGCCCTTGGGGCCCTTCACGGTGACCACGTTGCCCTCAGCGACCGTCACGGTCACGCCAGCGGGCACATGGATCGGCGTGCGGCCGATACGAGACTGATGCTCTACTTTTCCGTTTTTGACTTCTGTCATCTCGCTACCCTCCTATTACCATACAAAGGCCAGCACTTCGCCGCCCACATTGGCAGCGCGTGCGCTCTTGTCGGTCATGATACCCTTGGAGGTGGAAACGATGGCGATCCCCAGACCGTTCATCACCTTCGGCATATCCTCGCAGTTCGTGTAGATACGCAGACCCGGCTTGGATACGCGGCGCAGGCCGTGAATGACCTTCTGGCGGCCGGCGGCGTACTTCAGGGTGATGCGGATGATCCCCTGCTTGCCGTCCTCTACGATCTGATAATTCTTGATGTACCCTTCGTTCAACAGGATCTCGGCGATCGCCTTCTTCATGTTGGAAGCGGGTACGTCCACGGTAGCATGCTTTGCGTCATTCGCATTGCGGATGCGCGTCAGCATATCGGCAATAACATCTGAAATTTGCATTTTCTTATCCTCCTGTATGCAAGTTCTTCATTTGCTTGCTGCCGCCCACGCGGGGCGGCCGCTGACCGGTGGTAAAAGCCGGGCATCGGCTTTCCTGCCGGCAGATAGAGAATGTTCGGGATTACCAGGATGCCTTTCTGACGCCCGGGATCTCGCCCTTGTAAGCATGATCACGGAAGCAGATACGGCAGATCCCGTACTTACGCAGATAGGCATGCGGGCGGCCGCACAGTTTGCACCGGTTGTAGGCACGGGTGGAAAACTTCGGCACTGCCTGCTGCTTAAGGATCATAGATTTCTTAGCCATGTTCTTTCTTCCTTCTCACTTATTTTGCGAACGGAGCGCCCATCAGTTTGAGCAGCTCTCTTGCTTCTTCGTCGCTTGCAGCCGTGGTCACGAATACCACGTCCATGCCGCGCACGTGCTCTACCTTATCGTACTCAATCTCCGGGAAGATCAACTGCTCCTTCAGACCGAGGGAGTAGTTGCCGCGGCCGTCGAACGCATTGGGGTTGATACCCTTGAAGTCACGCACACGGGGCAGGGCAAAGCTGAAGAGCTTATCCATGAATTCGTACATACGCTCGCCGCGCAGGGTCACCTTCGCGCCGATCTTCATACCTTCTCTCAGTTTGAAGTTAGCGACCGACTTCTTTGCGAAGGTCGGTACTGCCTTCTGGCCGGAGATGAGGGTCAGCTCGTCGATGATCTCATCGATCACCTTGGAGTTTTCCTTGGCATCGCCTGCACCCACGTTGATGACGATCTTGTCAAAGCGCGGGATCTGCATCGGGCTCTTGTAGTTGAACTTGGCCATCAATGCGGGGGCAACTTCATTTTTATAGAGTTCACTGTATCTGGACATTTCTGTTACCTCCCTCAGATTTCCTTGCCGCACTTGGGGCAAACGCGGATCTTGACCTGCTTACCGTCTACATCCTTATAAGAAGCCTTGGCGCGGATGGCCTTGTTGTACTTCTCGCAGGAAGAGTTGGTGCAGACCAACTGTACCTTGCAGGCGTAGATAGCGCCCTCGGTCTTGATGATACCGCCGGTCTCGCCCTGTTTGCGGGGCTTCTGGTGCTTGGAGACGACGTTCACGCCCTCCACGATGACCTTGCCCTCCTCCGGAGAGGTAGCCAGGACCTTGGAGATGGTGTTTACCTTTTTGCCGTCTTTTTCCGTCTTTCTGTCGTCACCGGAGAGCACGATAACGGTATCGCCTTTTTTCACATGCAATTTTTTCATTGTCGTATCCTCCTTCTCTTACAGAACTTCGGGAGCGAGAGACATGATCTTGGTGAAATCATGGTCACGCAGTTCACGGGCCACAGGCCCAAAAATACGGGTGCCGGTCGGGGTCTTATCCTCTTTGATGATCACGGCTGCGTTCTCATCAAACTTGATATAAGAACCGTCTGCACGGCGCACGCCCTTGACAGAACGGACGATCACAGCCTTTACGACTGCGCCCTTCTTCACAACGCCGCCCGGGGCAGCCTTCTTCACAGCTGCAACGACGACATCACCGATGTTGGCATAGCGGCGGCCGGAACCACCCAGCACGCGAATGCACATCAGCTCTTTTGCGCCGGTGTTGTCGGCGACTTTCATCAGTGTCTGTTGCTGAATCACTTGTGCTTCCTCCTTATTCGGCAAGCTTTTTGACCTGCCTACTGAATCTCGTGATTATTTTACCTTCTCGATGATGCGGACAAGGCGCCATCTCTTCGTCTTGGACAGCGGTCTCGTCTCCATCACTTCGACTTTGTCGCCGATATCGCAGGCGTTCGCTTCATCCTGGGCATACAGTTTCACCGTGCGCTTGATGATCTTGCCGTACTTGGGGTGGCGAACATTATCCTCGATCGCTACAACGATGGTCTTGTCCATCTTGTTGCTGACGACCTTACCGATTCTGGTTCTTCTCAGTGCTCTGGTCTCTTCCATGTCGATCTCCCTCCCCTTTTATGCATTACGGCTCTCGATTTCCATCTTGCGCAGGACGGTCATCACACGAGCAATGTCGCGCTTGACTTCCGTGATCTTGTGCGGATTGTCAAGCTGGTTGATAGCGTGCTGGAAACGGAGGTTAAAGAGTTCGTGCTTCAGTTCTTTCAACTTCTCACCGAGCTGCTCGGTAGAAAGTTGCGTCAATTCCTTTGCTTTCACGGCTTCAATCCTCCATCTCTTCGTTCTCGAAATCAGCCTTGGTCATAAACTTGCACTTGATCGGCAGTTTATGGCTGGCCAAACGCATAGCTTCTCTTGCGTCTTCCTCGGCGATACCGTCCATCTCGAACATCACGCGGCCGGGTTTTACCACGGCTACCCAATATTCGGGCGAGCCCTTACCGGAACCCATTCGGGTCTCGGCCGGCTTCTCGGTGACCGGCTTATCCGGGAAGATCTTGATCCATACCTTACCGCCACGCTTCGTATAACGGGTCATGGCGATACGGGCAGCCTCGATCTGGTTGCTTCTGATCCAGGCCGGTTCGGTCGCAACGAGTGCATAGGAACCGTTGGTGATGGTGTTGCCACGCATTGCCTTGCCCTTGAGTCTGCCACGCTGCTGGCGGCGATACTTTACTCTCTTCGGCATCAACATTAGCGGTTACCTCCCTCGTTCTTGTTCCCACCAAATCGGCGCTGACCATCGCGGCGCTGGCCGTCACGGCGCTGGCCATCACGATGCTGACCATCGCGGCGGTCACCGTTGTTGCGGCGCGGGCGGCGATCCGGGCGCTCTACGCGTGCGGCCTGTGCATTGCTGTCGTTCAGGACCTCACCCTTGTAGATCCACACCTTAACGCCGATCTTACCATAGGTGGTGTTGGCTTCATAGAAGCCGTAATCAATGTCAGCACGGAGGGTCTGCAGCGGAATGGTCCCTTCGTGATAATGCTCAGAGCGGGCGATCTCAGCGCCGCCCAGACGGCCGCTGCAGTTCACCTTGATACCCTTGGCGCCCAGACGCATGGTGCGGCCGATGGCCAGCTTCATAGCGCGGCGGAAGGATGTTCTCTTCTCCAGCTGCAGGCAGATGCTCTCTGCTACCAACTGTGCATTCAGATCCGGATTCTTGATCTCTACTACGTTCACGGCAACCGGACGGCCGACCATCTTCTCCAGTTCTACGCGGAGCTTTTCGATCTCCACGCCGCCGCGGCCAATGACCATACCCGGCTTAGCGCAGTGGATGAACACACGCACGCGGGCATTGTCCCGTTCGATCTCGACCTTCGGAACGCCGGCCGCCTGGAGCTTGTTCTTCAGATATTTTCTGATCTTTACATCGGACACCAGGGTATCCCCGAACTTCTCATCCGAGACAAACCATCTGGAATCCCATCCACTGATCACGCCAACGCGCAGACCGTGGGGATTTACCTTCTGACCCATCTTATACGGCCTCCTTTTCCAAATTCTTCTCGGCCACAGCCAACGTCACATGGCTGGTCCGCTTCAAAATACTGAATGCTCTCCCCTGTGCGCGCGGCTGCACTCTCTTCAGAGTCGGGCCGGGGCACACGAAGCACTCGGACACATAGAGGTTCGAGGTATCGATGGCCTCATTGTGTGTAGCAGCATAATGCTCTGCATTAGCAACAGCACTCTTCAAGAGTTTGATCAGGTACTCGGAGGCTGCCTTGCGGGTATTCTTCAGAATAGCCATGGCAGTATCGGTATCCTTGCCCCGGATCAGATCAAGAACGATCTTGACTTTGCGAGGAGAGATTCTCACATACTTCAGATGTGCTACTGCGACATTTTTGTTTGTCTTTTCCATGTCTTATGCATTTCCTCCTCTATTATTTGCCATCGTTCGACGTCTTCGAACCGGCATGACCCTTGAAAGTACGGGTCGGGGCGAACTCGCCAAGCTTGTGGCCCACCATGTCTTCCACCACATATACCGGCACATGCTTCTTGCCGTCATGCACGGCGATCGTATGTCCGACAAACTCCGGGAAGATGGTAGACGAGCGCGACCAGGTCTTGAGGACCTTCTTTTCACCCTTTTCGTTCATAGCAACGATCCTGTCGAAAAGTTTCTTTTCAACATAAGGCGCTTTTTTAAGGCTTCTGCTCATAAATGTTCCTCCTTACTCAAGCCGCATCACTTGCTGTTTCTGCGCTTAACGATAAACTTGTTCGTTCTTGCCTTGTGATCGCGGGTCTTGTAACCCATGGCCGGCTTGCCCCAGGGCGTTACCGGGCCGGGGCGACCGATCGGCGCACGGCCTTCACCACCACCATGCGGGTGGTCACACGGGTTCATGACAGAACCGCGGACGGTCGGGCGGATACCCCTGTGGCGGGTCTTACCAGCCTTACCGATCTTGATGGTGTTGTGCTCCACGTTACCGACCTGGCCGATAGTAGCCATGCAGTCCACGCGCACGATACGCACCTCACCCGAAGGCAGACGCACCTGTGCCTCGCCATTCTCTTTGGCCATCAGCTGGGCAGCTGCGCCAGCAGAGCGGACGAGCTGGGCGCCCTTGCCGGGATACAGTTCGATATTGTGGATAAAGGTACCGACCGGGATATTAGCGATCGGCAGTGCGTTACCGGGTTTGATGTCCGCATTGGCGCCTGCATTCAGCACATCGCCATCGGTCACACCAGCCGGTGCGATCACATAGCTCTTCTTGCCGGCCTCGTTCTCCAGCAGGGCGATATAAGCGGTACGGTTCGGGTCGTATTCCACGCCCACCACGCGTGCCGGGGTCTCATCCTGGCGCTTGAAATCGAGGATACGGTACTTCTGACGGTTACCGCCGCCATGATGGCGCACGGTGATCTTGCCGTAACTGTTACGGCCGGCGTGCTTCTTCTTAGTCGTGATCAGCGATTTCTCCGGGGTGCTCTTCGTCACCTCATCAAAGGAGGGGCTGACCATGTGACGGCGGGAAGGTGTCGTCGGTTTATACTTCATCGTAGGCATTCTTTCTTTCCTCCCAACTTACTTAGTTCAGGCTGTCAAAGAACGCAATGCTCTTTGAATCCGCTGTGAGGGTAACGATGGCTTTCTTCCACGCGCTCTTGTAGCCCTGATGCACACCGAGGCGCGTTGCCTTTCTCTTCACGTTGATGACGTTCACGCTCATCACCTTCACGTCAAACATCTCTTCCACCGCGTGGGCGATCTCCGGCTTGGTAGCGCCGGCAATGACCTCAAAGGTATAGCACTTGTTCTCAATGCCGGCGGAGCTCTTCTCCGTGATCACCGGTCTTACGATGATGGTTTCAGACGATCTCATCATTTCGTGTATACCTCCTCGATAGATCTCACAGCATCCTGTGCCATGATCAGGGTATTGCAGTTCAGAATGTCATAGACGTTCACTGCGTTGTAGACCGTGGTCTTGACGCCGGGGATGTTGGCACAGCTCTTCACCACGTGCTCATCCACTGCGGGCAGCACGATCAGTGCCTTCTTGCCAGCCTCCAGTGCCTGCAGCATCTGGGTCATGGTCTTGGTCTTGTAGCCGTCAGATGTGATCTGATCCACAACGACCAGGGCATTCTCAGCCACTTTGGAGGAGAAAGCGTTGAACAGAGCAATGCGCTTTTCCTTCTTGTTCAGCGTGATGCGGTAGGAACGGGGCTTCGGGCCGAGTGCCACGCCACCATGGGTCCACTGCGGTGCGCGGGTGGAGCCCTGTCTTGCACGGCCGGTGCCCTTCTGCTTCCAGGGCTTCTTGCCGCCGCCGGAGACCTCTGTACGGGTCAGGGTCGACTGCGTCCCCTGTCTTTGATTGGCCAGATAGGCCTTTACAGCGGCATGGAGGACGGCGCCATTCAGTTCCTGAACGCCAAAAACCACATCGGACAGTTCGATAGAACCGACCTTTTCACCCGCCATATTCACTACGTTTACGTTTGGCATTGTGTTTTCCTCCTTCCGTTATGCTTTCACCGAGTCGCGGATGAACACGATACCGCCCTTTGCACCGGGGACAGCACCCTTCACTGCGATCAGATTCTTTTCTGCATCGATCTTTACGACAGCCAGATTCAGGACGGTGACCTGCTCGTTACCATACTGACCGGCCATTTTCTTGTTCTTGTACACGCGGGACGGCGTGGAGTTTGCACCCATGGAACCGACCTGACGGTGGATAGGACCGACACCGTGCGTAGAGCACAGGGTGTGGTGATTCCATCTCTTGACAGCGCCCGTGTAGCCGTGGCCCTTGGTTATACCTGTGATGTCGACCTTCTCGCCTGCGGCGAAGGTATCGACGGTAATAACATCACCTACGTTGTATGCGGACACATCCTCCAGACGGAACTCTTTGAGGTGCTTCTTTGCCGAGATGCCGGCAGCCTTGAAGTGACCAGCCACGGCACGGTTGACGTGCTTCTCCTTGACATCGCCAAAGGCGAGCTGGATCGCGTTGTACTTGTCGTTTACTTTTCTGGTCTTGTTGGTCTTGCTGTTGGTGTTGACCCGCTCTTCATCCGTTTTCTTCTGTGCTACGGTGCAGGGGCCTGCCTCGATGAGCGTGACCGGCACTACGTTGCCGTTGTCATCGAAGATCTGGGTCATACCGAGTTTCTTTCCGATAATACCTTTTTTCATGATTCCTCCTAAAGGTTATTGGTTGACACGTTGGATTATCGCGCAGGGCGCGGTGATGTCAACTTGACCGCGAGGGCTTTGGCGATACCAATCGCCAGAGGGTCAGGCCTTGATCTCGATCGCTACGCCGGCGGGAAGTTCGATGCTCATCAGAGCCTCAATGGTCTTCTCGGTCGGGTTCAGAATGTCGATCAGGCGTTTGTGAGTTCTGGTCTCAAACTGCTCACGGCTGTCCTTATACTTATGAACAGCGCGCAGAATGGTCACGACCTCTTTTTCGGTCGGGAGCGGAATGGGACCGGAAACGGTGGCACCGTTTCTCTTAGCGATCTCCACGACCTTCTCTGCTGCGGCGTCTACGAGGGTGTGGTCGAAGCTCTTGAGTCTCACACGGATCTTTTCTTTTGCTGCCATTGGTTTGCCTCCTTCTTAGAATTTGTTTTGCTTGGGACCGCATTTTCACACGGTGCCGGGCGTTTCTTTTTACCCCTGATAAAAACCGGATTTCCACCTGCCGCACAGGCGGACCCCCGGAAGAGAGCACCGTGCATCGCCGGCCCCCGGAAGGAGCCAGGACCTACCTGCTGTCGCCCGTTCGATCGGACATACTCCACGAAAATTCCCCGCAAATGCGGCAACCTCTCGCTTCATCGCATATCAAGCCCTACTATTATACAGGATTTTTCCTTCATATGCAAGGGGTTTGTAAACTTTTTTCAAAAAAATACTATCAGAATTTTTCCGCTTATTATCAAAAATATTTGTTCATTATGCACAAACGTCCTCCGCAAAGCGCCACGTGCGGCGCTTTTTTAGACGCCGCGCGGGAAAAATATCCGATTTTTTTCCTGAAACGGGGGGTTGGTTACATTTTATTAATAATATTGCGGTAAAATAGAGGCACTGGGGCGCGGCTGACACCCTGCCGCCGCCGGAAACGAGGTATACATCGATGTCCCACAAGATGAATAAGAACACTATCCTGCTGTATGCAGCCGTCCTGGCCGCGCCATTGGGTGCACTGCTCACCGTGATATTGCGCACCGTGGCCCTTTTGCGCGACTATGAAGGGGCATCCGGCTACTACACGCGTGGCGCCGCCCTGCCGCGTGCCGTCATCGTGCTGTTGTTGCTCTATGCGGTCGCCGCCGCCGTGCTGGCCATCGTCCAGCGCCCCACCCTTGCCGAGCCGCCGCGTACCGGAGGGTTGACCGTCCTGTTCGCCAGTGCGTTCCTCATCCTGGTACTGGCGCTCGCGGCTATCCTGTCCCTCTCCGCATTGAACGTGCAGGACGACGGCTATGAGATCTTTTTCATCTGGGTCTCTTTCCTTGCCGCCATCCCCTCCGTTATCTACTACGTGCTGATGTTGCGCGGGCAGGAGGTGACCGGCTACGTGACCGGCCTGCTGGCGCTGGCGCCCGCCTTCCTTGCCCTGTTCATCGCCATGCGCCTGTATTTTGACCGCACCATGCAGATGAACAGCGCCAGCAAGACCGCCCTGCTGGGTGCCTACCTGCTGGTCGCCCTGTTCTGCCTGTCGGAGTCCCGGCATATGCTGGGGCGCACCAAAAGTGCCCTGCACTATTTCCTGTGCGCCACTACCGTGATCCTGTGCGCCACTGTCTCGATCCCCGATCTGATCTATTGCCTGGTGCATGAGAGCGTATTGGTGCTGGACACCGTATTCGATTTCCTGATCTTTGCCTATTTCCTCTACGCGCTGGCCCGCCTGTTACAATACCTCCCGGCGGAGGAACCGGTGTTGCACCGCATGATCCAACTGTTGCGCCGCACCGCCCCCGAGGGTGAGACCGGCACCGACCTCTCCCTGCCCCAGATCCCCGATGGCACGCCCGCCGGGGAGGAACCACTTCTCCCGCCTACCCCCACAGAGGAAGAGACCTCTGAGGCGCGTGCCTGACCCCGGAACCAAGCAGGTCCTATGCCCCCGCGCATGCGCCTGCTTTTCCTTTTGCCACCCCGGCCATCTACGGCCACACGAAAGGACGTATACATGAAAAATCTTCTATTGATCGACGGAAACAGCATCCTGAACCGCGCTTATTTCGGCATCCGGCCGCTCACGACCAAGGACGGCCATTTCACCAACGCTATCTACGGGCTGGTCAACACCGTATGGCGCACCTTGCAAGAATGGCGCCCCACCTATGCCGCCATCGCCTTTGACCTGCACGCCCCCACCTTCCGCAAGCAGATGTACGAGCCGTACAAGGCCAACCGCAAAGGCATGCCGGACGAATTGCGCGAGCAGGTGGACGATGCCAAGGAATGCATGGAACTGATGGGACTGCACCGGGTCGAACTGGCGGGATACGAGGCCGATGACGTGCTGGGCACCCTTGCCGCCCTGTGCGCCGCAGAAGAAGACGTGCACGCCTATATCCTGACCGGGGACCGCGACCTGTTGCAGCTCATCACGCCGCGCGTCAGCGTCCTGCTGGCCGGCAATGCTGAGACGGCCCTCTACGACCGGGACGCCTTTTTTGCCCGCTACGGGGTAGAGCCGCGGCAACTGATCGACGTCAAGGCCCTGATGGGAGATACCTCCGACAACATTCCCGGCGTGCCCGGGGTGGGTGAGAAGACCGCGACCCGGCTCATCGCCGCCCACGCGTCGCTGGACGGTGTTTACGCCGCCCTGCACGTCTCCCCGGACATCAAGGGAAGTTTGCTCACCAAACTGGAGAACAACCGGGACATGGCCTACCTGTCCCAGACGCTGGCGACCATCTGCCAGGAGGCGCCGGTCGGGCTGTCCCTGCCGGACCTGCTATACACCGGGGTGGATGCCCCGGCCCTGCGCCAGAAATTCATCTCGCTGGAGTTCCACGCGCTGGTACGGAAATGCGGACTGGACGCCCCTGCGCCCTCCGCCAGCACTCCCACCGTGCAGGAAACGACCGGTGCTCCTGTTGCCACGGCAGAAGGCGAGATGGCCGCCCCGGTGTATCGGCCGGCCACCGCCGAAGAGATCCTGCCACTGGCGCAGGAGAGTGAGACGATCGCCCTGGAGATACGGGGCGAAGAACTATATATAAATATAAAGGAAGCGTTTCTCCTGTTCCAGGGGGACGTCCGCTCCCTTGCCCCGCTCTTTGACGGGGGGCATCGCCTGCTCTGCTACGATGCCAAAGCGTTGCACCATCATCTGCACCGCCGCGGGCAGGCGCTGTGCGGGGTGCCGCACGATGTGATGCTCTATGCCTACGTACTGGACACCGCGGCCGGTACCATGCCGCCCTCTGCCCTGATCATGGCGTATCTGGGGCGCTCCCTGCAGGAGGATGCCCCCTATGCGCACCTGCTCCCGGCGCTGGAAGAGGCGCTCTTTGCCCGCATCCGTGAGAACGGGCAGACCGCCCTGCTGGAGGAGATGGAATTGCCGCTCTGCATGCTCCTGGCCGAGATCGAGGAGACCGGTTTCAAACTGGATCGCGCCGGCATGGCATCCTTCCGTGACCAGCTGGAGGCCGCCATGCACACCCTGGCCGACCAGATCTATCACCTGGCGGGCGAAGTGTTCAATCTCAATTCCCCGCGCCAATTGGGGCACATCCTGTTTGAAAAACTGGGGCTGCCCGCCGCGCGCAAGACCAAGACCGGCTATTCGACCGACAGCGAGGTGCTGGGCCATCTGCGTCGCATCCACCCCATCGTGGGGCAGATACTCGACTACCGCCAGATCTCCAAACTCTATGCCACCTATGCCGTGGGGCTTTTGAAGGTGGTAGACGAAGACGGGCGCATCCACACCGACTTCAAACAGGCGCTGACCGCCACCGGGCGCCTCTCCTCCGCTGAGCCGAACCTGCAGAACATCCCCATCCGCACCGAACTGGGGCGCGAGATGCGCCGGTACTTCATCCCACAGGATGAAAACTATGTGCTGGTGGACGCCGACTATTCCCAGATCGAATTGCGCCTGCTGGCACACATGGCGCAGGATGAAGCCATGATCGCCGGGTTCCTCTCCGGTGCCGACATCCACACCGCCACCGCGGCTACCGTCTTTGGCGCAGCGCCGGAAGATGTCACCGATGAATTGCGCAAGCGAGCCAAGGCCGTGAATTTCGGCATCGTATACGGCATCGGCGCCTATTCCCTTGCCGCGGATCTTGGCGTGCCGCAGGCGCAGGCAAAGGCCTATATCGACGCCTATTATCAAAGTTATCCTCGCATCCGGCAATATATGCAGGAGACGATCGCCGCCGCCACCGAAAAAGGCTATACCACCACCTTATACGGCCGGCGCCGCACCATCCCGGAATTGCACGCCACCAACAAAGTGACGCACAAACTGGGAGAGCGCCTTGCCATGAACAGCCCCATACAGGGGACCGCGGCCGACATCATGAAGCTGGCCATGCTCCGCGTGGATCGCCGCCTGAAGGCAGAGGGGATACCGGGCCGCCTCGTCATGCAGGTGCACGACGAACTGGTATTGG